>JAFTSI010000017.1 GCA_017467345.1 Clostridia bacterium | reverse complement strand
GTCATCACTATCTAAAAATGCCATATATTCGCCATTAGCAATTTCCATAGCCTTTGTTCTTGCAACCGCCGCCCCAGAGTTCTCTTCTAATAGGTGATATTTAATACGGCTATCTTTTGCCATATATTCTTCAACAACTGTTTTAGTATCGTCGGTAGAACGGTCGTCAACAATAATCATTTCCCAGTTAGTGTAAGTTTGAGCCAAAACTGTATCAATGGTTTCGGCAATAAACTTTCCACAGTTATATGTAGGCGTAATAATTGAAACAAGCCCTTCAATCATAACTACTCTCCTTTATCAATAAGTTCATCTACTACTTCTTCGGTAACTTCGCAAGAAATATCATCTTTAATTTCTTCATCAATATTTTCATCAGGCTCTTCGCCTTTTTTTAATACTGCGCCAACCGTTTGGAACATAGTTTTAAGTTCACTAAACAAACTAAACTCTTTTATTGCTTGCAAGTTATACTTCATTTTTTCAGGCAAAATCTCATTTAGGTAAACTTCGCTTGTTTCCCCTTCGCACTTTGCTAATATTTCATCTTCATCTTTATAGAAAATGCTTGCCTTACTTGTAACCCCTGCAGGCAAAAGCAATGTAGCCATCATTTCGGGTGTGTATTTATCAACGAACTCTGGCACTTCTGGGCGAGTTCCAACAAAGGTCATCTTCCCACGCCACACATCAATGAGTTGCGAAACTTCATCAAGCCTACACTTTCTAATAAACTTGCCAACTTTGGTAATTCTTGCGTCTGCCTTTGCGGTTACATGCGCACCGATTGCGTCGGCATTTTGAACCATTGTTCTAAACTTAAATATCTTAAACTTCTTGCCGTATTGAGTAACCCTTACTTGCCTATAAAATACTGGCCCTTTGCTATCAATTTTTATTGCGATAGCAAGTATTATAAACACGGGTGAAAGTATTAAAAGCATTATGGTTGAAACCAAAAAGTCAAACACCCTTTTGATAAAAAGGGAAAAATTCTTTTTCCTTAAATGCTCATAGTAAGGCCTAACGGCATCATTTTTCATAAACTCTGGAAGTTTGTCCCACTTTTTAATTAGCATTGTATTCCCCCAAAATCTCTAAAAAGTTATCAATAACAAAATCCACTTGCTCATCAGTCATTAAAGTGTTGAGTGGCAAGGTTATGCTCTTTTCAAAACGCGCGTATGCGTTAGGGTAGTTAGATATATCAAAACCCATATTCTTATACGCAGTAAGTAATGGCAAGGGTTTATAATGCACATTACAACCTATTTCGCGCTCTCCCATCTTGGTTATAATTTCGTTCCTTTGATTAGAGTTTATAAATGGCACGCGAACAATGTATAAATGCCCAGAACTTGAATAGTTATCTCCATAGTGGTTAAGAAGTTCAACGCCAAGTGGTTTAAGCGCGCTATCGTATTTTTGGATTATTTCCTTTCTGCGTTTAAGCATACCCTCATACCTATCAAGTTGCGCTAAACCTATTCCTGCCATAATATCAGTCATATTACACTTATAAAACGCGCCAACAACATCATATTCCCAAGCCCCTGCTTTGGTTTTTGCAAGCGCATCTTTTGATTGACCGTGCAATGATAATAGTTGCACCCTTTTATATATTTCTTCGCTTTCATCTTTTAGGTTTTTTCCCCAAGTGAGCGCGCCACCTTCTGCCGTGGTAAGATTTTTAACTGCGTGGAAAGAAAATGCCGAAAAGTCTGCAATACTGCCTGCCTTTTTACCCTTATATTCTGCGCCAAAAGAGTGCGCCGAATCGCTTATAACGGCAACTCTATTGAGTTTTGATTGCAACTTGCTATTCGCCTTAAATAAATGCTGTTTAGCCTTTACAATTTCAAACACTTTATCATAATCACAAGGAATACCTGCAATATCAACCACGATAACGGCTTTGGTTTTTTCATTTATGGCGTTACTTAGCGCGTTGTAATCCATTTGCAAATCTACCCCATTAGTATCAATTAATATGGGGGTTGCACCTACATGGCAAATAACTGATGCCGTTGCCGTGTATGTATAAGCCGTGGTAATAACTTCATCACCTGCGCCTATTTCAAGCACGCGTAATGCCATTTCTGCGCACGCCGTTTGAGAGTTTAAGCACACCGACTTTTCTACCCCACAATATGTGGCGATACGGCGTTCTAACTCTTTAGTTTTAGGGCCTGTGGTAATCCAACCAGACTTTAACACTTCAATAACATTATCAATTTCCGCTTGAGATATATCAGGCGGTGAAAAAGGAACTTTCATAATAGTAAACCCTGTAAGTAAATATTTTTTTATGCGTATTATATACACCTAACCGCATTATACTACTTTGTATTATAACACATAAAAAAACAATTTACAATATATTTGAGTTATTTAATTACTTTAAACGCGTGCGCACGCGTAATATATGCACACGCGTTATCATTTAATGTAATGTTTTATATATATGCTCATATATTGCCATAAAAAAGCAATTAAATCTATCTTTGATGGAATAAATCGCTATTGCGATTAAATCCTACTTCGTAGGGTTTATGATTAAACATAATAAAAAATAAAAAGCACGGCTTTTGCCGTGCTTTTATTAGTTAAGTTTTAACTTATTACATTGCGGTATAAGTATCAAGGTCTGCAGGGAATTCAATAGCGCCGTCGTAAGGTTCAACGGTGATATCAAAATTCACAATCATTTCTGAACTTTCGTTAGTAACAGGATTAACATAAGTTGCGCTTGTTTTCATAAAGTTTCTAACTGCAATAAGTTTTTTAGAAGAGTTATAAACCAATACAATTTCCATTTCCATAGAAGTTTCCATACCATCAACAGTAAGGGTTTGTTCTGGAATTACAACTTTAATTTTGGTATTTTCTTCGCCCTTATCCATATAAAGTTTAAGGCCTTGAACTTGCATTTCTTCATACATTGCCAACCCTTCAATAAGTTCGCTAAGGTTGGTTTCCATTTCGCCAGTATATTCACCGATAAAGTTATCCATAGGAACTTCTATTTTTTGTTTAACGCTTTCAGTTTCGCCATTTTCGGTCATAGCAACATTAGCATAAGCAAAGCCACCCTTATAGTAAGAAGAACCTTCTATTTTAAAATTTTCAGTAGTGTTTTCATCAATAACATAGGTGTTATCAATCAACATGGTTGCTTCCATTTGAAGGTCGTTTTCAACAAAAGCAGTTTTTGCATCAATTTGAGTTTTTTCCTTTGAACCATACATATCCCTTTCGGTTTTGAAACTCATTTTAAAACCTAATGAATAGTCAAGGTCGTTTCCACCTTCAACTGCATCAACTTCTGCTGCAAAAGTAGTTAAGTCTTCTTTGGTTGCTTCAGAATAGTCGCCGTCAAAAATGGTTGAACCGCAAGCGGTGAACATCATGGTTGAAAAAGCAACAACTAATCCGAGAACGAGTGCTAATAACTTCTTCATATCTTCTCCTTTTTTTGTAGGCCACTAAGATTTGGGTATTCGTTTGCGAAAAGCAAACGAATAGAGCCATGGCTCTACTTTTTTCTACATTTATTATATTACTTACTGATATAATTTGTCAATGATTTATTTAATATTTTTATTACGATTTGTAAAAAATTATTGTTTTTTTAAAAATTACAAAAACAAAAAAGGCACGAAAAATTCGTGCCTTTAATATTTTAAGAAATATTAATATTTCTTTCTTGCAACATAAGTGGTGTGCAAGATTTCGTGAGCCTTATGACTACCTGGTTTACCAAAGTATTCATTATACAAGCCTTGAACGGCTTTGTTTTCGTGGCTCTTTCTAATTTTAGAAGATGCGTCTTGGTTGTAAAGTGCTTTTGCTCTTAAAGTTTTGTAGTCAACATTTCTTCTGGTGTAAGAATCAAGAATAGGTTGGCCACCACCGTTGATACAACCACCTGGGCAACACATAATTTCAACGAATTGATAATCTGCTTCGCCATTTCTAATTTTTTCGCAAATGATTTTTGCATTAGAAAGTCCGCTTGCAACGGCAACTTTAATGGTTTTGCCTGCAACTTCGTAAGATGCTTCTTTAACACCTTCCATACCACGAACTTCATTAAAGTCAAGTTTGCCAAGTTCTTTACCAGAAATAGTTT
This sequence comes from Clostridia bacterium, assembly GCA_017467345.1. GTDB lineage: Bacteria > Bacillota > Clostridia > Christensenellales > Borkfalkiaceae > UBA1259. Next base: position 48,921 of record JAFTSI010000017.1, on the reverse strand, counting down.
CAACAGCAGTTCTTAAAGCCGCTTCCATAACGCCACCGGTTGCGCCGAAGATAACGCCTGCGCCTGTGAATTCGCCAAGTGGGTTATCAAGTTCGCTATCGGGAAGTTCGTTGAACATAATGCCCTTTTCTTTGATTAAGCGAGCAAGTTCGCGAGTGGTGATTGATGCATCAACATCAGGATAGCCACTTGCAGCTTGATTATCGCGTTTCTTTTCAAACTTTTTAGCGATACAAGGCATAACGGTTACAACATAGATGTTTTTGGGGTCAATACCGTTCTTTTCTGCCCAGTAGGTTTTGCAAACTGCGCCAAACATTTGTTGTGGTGATTTGCCAGAAGAAACATTTTCAATAAGGTCAGGATAATAGAACTCCATATATCTAATCCAACCAGGTGAACAACTGGTTATCATAGGAAGTTTTCCACCCTTTTGAATTCTTTCTAAAAGTTCGGTTGCTTCTTCCATAATGGTAAGGTCAGCACCAAGGTTAACATCAAATACCTTATCAAAGCCTAAACGCTTTAATGCAGTAATCATTTTGCCTTCTACATTAGTGCCGATAGGATTGCCGAATTCTTCGCCAAGCGTTGCTCTAACTGCAGGAGCAGGTGCAACGATAACGATTTTTTCAGGGTCAGCAAGTGCCTTTTTAACATTAGCAATTTCACTCTTTTCGGTGAGCGCGCCAGTAGGACATACATTAATACATTGTCCGCACGCTACGCAAGGCGAATTGCCGATATCTTCTTCAAATGCGCAAGAAACATTGGTTTTAAAGCCCCTTTCGTTTGCGCCGATAACTGCAACTTCTTGGATTTTGTTACATACAGCAACACATCTACGGCAAAGCACGCATTTAGTGTTGTCGCGAACTAAATAGTCGGTTGAAACATCTGGAATATCTTCCTTAGAAGTAGCGCCTTGGAAACGCTTGGTATCGCAACCATATTCAAGAGAAAGTTTTTGAAGTTCACAGTTTAAGTTTCTTTCACAAGATAAGCATTCTTTTTTGTGGTCTGAAAGTAAAAGTTCAAGGGTGGTTTTTCTTGCTTCAATAACCTTATCGCTTGAAGTAACAACTTCCATACCTTCGCTTACGGGGTATACGCAAGATGCAACCATACTTCTTGCACCCTTAACTTCTACCACACAAACACGGCAAGCGCCGATTTCGTTAATGCCTTTCATATAGCAAAGTGTTGGGATATTGATACCTGCAACCTTTGCTGCTTCTAAAATAGTAGTTCCGGCAGGAACGGTAACATCCAAGCCGTTAATTTTTAAATTAACCATTTTAATATCACTCATAGTCGTTCTCCTTATTAACCTTTAGAAATAGCCTTAAACTTACAGGTTGCTACGCAAGCGCCACACTTAACGCACTTGCTTTGGTCAATCGTGTAAGAAGGAAGTTTATGACCTTCAGCAATGTAATCAGTTTTAACGATAGCGTTTGCAGGACATTGTCTTGCGCACATACCACAACCGATACATTTATCTTTGTCAATAGTGAAGTTAAGAAGATTTTTACATACACCTGCAGGACATTTTTTGTCAACTACATGGGCAATATATTCATCTTTGAAGTATCTTAAAGTTGAAAGAACGGGGTTTGGAGCAGTTTGTCCTAAACCGCAGAGAGAGTTGTCTTTGATGTAGTAGCAAAGTTTTTCCATCTCATCAAGCGTTTCAAGAGTTGCAGTTCCGTCGGTAACCTTGGTTAATAATTCTAAAAGTCTTCTTGTTCCGATACGGCAAGCAGTACATTTACCACAAGATTCGTCTACGGTGAACTCTAAGAAGAACTTAGCAATATCTACCATACAGTTATCTTCGTCCATAACGATAAGACCACCAGAACCCATCATTGAGCCGATAGCGATAAGCGAATCGTAATCAATAGGAGTATCAATAAGCGAAGCAGGAATACATCCACCAGAAGGGCCACCAGTTTGCGCTGCCTTAAACTTCTTGCCGTTTGGAATACCACCACCGATATCTTCTATAACGGTGCGAAGTGGAGTTCCCATAGGTATTTCTACTAAACCTGTATTGTTAATTTTTCCACCAAGCGCGAATACCTTTGTTCCCCTGCTCTTTTCAGTTCCCATTGAAGTGAACCATTCTGGTCCTTTCAAAATGATTTGGCATACATTTGCGTATGTTTCTACATTGTTAAGAAGGGTTGGTTTTCCAAATAAGCCCTTGATTGCTGGGAATGGAGGACGAGGTCTTGGTTCGCCACGGTGACCTTCAATACTGGTCATAAGAGCAGTTTCTTCACCACAAACGAATGCGCCTGCGCCTAAACGGATTTCAAGGTCAAAGTCAAAGCCTGTGCCTAAAATGTCTTTACCAAGTAAGCCGTATTCTTTTGCTTGGTCAATTGCAATTTGTAATCTTCTAACAGCAATAGGATATTCTGCACGAACATATACGAAACCTTGGTTTGAACCGATTGCGTATGCTGCGATAGCCATTGCTTCAATAAGTGCGTGTGGGTCGCCTTCTAAAACCGACCTGTCCATAAACGCACCGGGGTCGCCTTCGTCGGCATTACAAGCAACATATTTGATTTCACCAGGAGCGTCTTTGGTGAATTGCCATTTTCTACCAGTTGGGAATCCTGCACCACCACGGCCACGGAGTCCTGATGCAAGAATAGTATCAACAACTTCTTGCTTTTCCATACTGGTTAAAACTTTGATTAATGCTTGATAACCGTCAAATGCGATATATTCATCAATATTTTCTGGGTTGATAACACCACAGTTGCGAAGTGCAACACGGGTTTGCTTTTTGTAGAAGTTGGTGTCTGAAAGGGCAATTACCTTTTCTTTACCATTGTCTTCTTCGTGAAGGAACTTTTCAACTACCTTACCGCCAACAATGTGTTCGTCAAATATTTCTTTAACATCTTCAACGGTAATTCTTGAATAGAACGCGCCTTCTGGGTAAACGATAACTACTGGACCTGCTGCGCAAAGACCGAAACAACCAGTCATAACAGTAAGCACATCATTTTCTAAACCGTTAGCCTTAATTAATGCGTTGAATTCTTCAAGGATTTTGCTACTCTTGTTTGAGTGGCAACCTGTTCCACCACAGATAAGGATTTGCCTTTTATACTTTGATACGATATTTGAATCGCCACCGTTTCTCATAACGATTTGCGATTGCATTTGCTCTCTAATAGCGTTGATATCTTGAATACTCTTTTTCATATCTCTCTCCTTCTGCCCACTTAGTTGTATTTAGCAAGAATGCCCGCAACTTCTTTTGGACCGATTCTGCCGTATACATCTTCATTGATAGTCATAACGGGTGCTAAACCACAGCAACCGATACAACGAGTAGCCTCAATTGACCACTTTCCGTCGGGAGTGATACCGCCAGCCTTAATGCCAAGTTGTTTTTCAACTTCTGCGAGCAAGTCGCCAGAACCCTTAACATAGCAAGCAGTTCCCAAACATACGCCGATTTTGTATTTTCCCTTGGGAACGATAGAGAATTGCGCATAGAAAGATACTACGCCGTAAACTTCTTCTAAAGATACGCCAAGTTCTTCGGCAACGATAATTTGAACTTCCTTGGGAAGATAGCCGTAAATCGCTTGTGCTTCTTGGAGCGCAGGCATCAAACCGCCTTGAACTTTTTTGAGTTCAGCAAGTTTTTCTCTTAAAGCAACTTCCTGTTCCTTGGTGCCTTGAAATGGCACGCCTGATGTTTTTGCCATAAAACCCTCCGATATTTATGTAAATTTAATAAATAAATATTTATTACCCATTTATTATCTAATACATTTTAGCACAATACTTTTACTATTTCAACCCTTTTTTTCGTTTTTTCGCTATTTTAAAAGTTAAAAATCGCATTATTTTCACAAATAATTTTATCTTTTAACTTTTTTTGTTAATAATTAACTTTTTTGCCCTTTTGAAAGTGAAAATTATTAACAAAAGCACAACTGCGCATTTTAAGTAAAAGTTAACTCTAAAATGCTTTTATATCCACTACTTTTGCGAATAAAAATGAGCAAAAAAGCAACAAAAAAAGCGACGGAAAATCCGTCGCTTTTTAACAGTTTTTATTAATATTTTACACTATACAAAATGTCTTCATAAGTGGGGATATTGTAGAACTTTTTGCCTATTAGTAGTTCCATATCGTCGGCAAGGTCGCGAAGTGTAATCATATCTTTTATCAAAACATTTTTGCAATATTGCGCCTTTTTAAGTGTGCCTACTGCCTTAGATAAACCTTCAATATCTATCTCTAAATTATCTATTGCCGTGCTAAACTTATCGGCAAGGTTAGATAGTTTGAAAATTAGCGATTTTTCCAAGTTGTAATGTAGTTTAGAATCACTTCTCTTTGCAAATTCGCGTTTAAGGTTGGCTTCTTCAAAGATAAATGATTGATAGCCTATAACTGCAGGGGTAATTTCCTTTCTTGCCATATCAAGCATAGTAAGTGCTTCAATATGAATAATGTTAGCATAGTTTTCTAAAAGTATTTCCATACGCGAATTCATTTCGCTCTTGTTTAATACTTTATGTTTTTCAAATAGTTTAACATTTTTATCGTCAACATAGTGTGGCAAAGCGTCAACAGTTGTAGGATATGCAGAAAGCCCCCTACGCTTTGCTTCTTTTGCCCACTCTTTAGAATAACTATTGCCGTTAAAGATTATGCGCTTATGTGCCTTAATGGTCTTTTTAATAAGTTTATCAAGTTCGGCATTAAAATCGGTAGCGTTTTCTAAAACATCTGCAAATTGCGATAAACTTTCGGCAACTATTGTGTTCAAAATAAAGTTGGGGCAAGAAATGTTTTGTGATGAGCCAACCATACGGAACTCAAACTTATTGCCCGTGAAAGCAAATGGCGAAGTTCTGTTTCTATCGGTAGTATCTTTTGGAATTGCAGGAAGTGCCGAAACACCTATTTTTAGTTCGGTTTTCTTTTTTGCGTTATAAATCTCACCTGCTTCAATTGCAGAAAGCACGGCTTGAAGTTCATCACCTAAATATACCGACACGATAACAGGTGGCGCTTCGTCGGCACCAAGCCTTAAATCGTTGCCAGCAGAAGATACTGAAATACGGAGCAAATCTTGATATTCGTCAACAGCCTTAATAACAGCCATTAAGAATAAAATAAATTGCGCGTTCTTTTCTGGGGTTTCACCTGGTTCTAATAAGTTTTCGCCTGTATCGGTGGTGATTGACCAGTTATCGTGTTTACCGCTACCGTTTACTGATGCGAAAGGCTTTTCGTGTAATAGGCACACCAAGTCGTGTTTATGAGCAACACTTTTGAGTGTTTCCATAGTGAGTTGGTTTTGGTCGCAAGCGATATTAACGCTTGCGTAAACTGGCGCAAGTTCGTGTTGAGCAGGAGCAACTTCGTTATGCTTGGTTTTTGCATATACGCCAAGTTTCCAAAGTTCTTCGTCAACTTCTTTCATAAATGCCGAAACACGCGATTTAATTGCGCCATAATAGTGGTCGTTAAGTTCTTGACCTTTAGATGGCCTTGCGCCAAAAAGCGTTCTGCCACAATGTATTAAGTCAATGCGCTTTTCGTAAACAGATTTATCAATTAAGAAATATTCTTGTTCTGCGCCTACTGATGGTATTACCTTTTTTACCTTTTCGTTGCCGAAAAGTTTTAAGATACGGAGCGCTTGGGTGTTAAATGCTTCCGTTGAGCGAAGAAGTGGAGTTTTTTTATCAATCGCCTCACCACCGTAAGAACAAAATGCAGTTGGGATATGTAAACTACCATCTTTTATAAAGGCATATGAAGTTGGGTCCCAAGCAGTATACCCCCTTGCCTCAAATGTAGCGCGAAGCCCACCTGTTGGGAAACTTGACGCGTCGCTTTCGCCACTTTCCAAAGAGTGTGCCGAAAACTTTAATATCATATCGCCATTAGAATCAGGGTTAATAAAAGCATCATGCTTTTCTGCGGTGATACCCGTCATAGGTTGGAACCAATGGGTATAGTGGGTTGCGCCATTTTCTATAGCCCATTCTTTCATTGCCTTTGCAACTGCTCTTATGTGTGGGAGTGGCAAAGCACTACCGTTTTTCATTGCAGTAGACACCGCGTCGTAAGTTGCTTTTGGCAAGCGTTCACGCATTACCTTGTCGTTAAACACCATTGACCCGAACATTTCGGTTAGTTTTTTACTTTCCATACACTTCTCCGTATGTTTTTATTAAACTTGATTTTATCATTAATTATTTATGTTGTCAACTTTTAGTATTTATTTTAATTGTTAATTTATCTATTAGTTTAACTTAACCATTATTTTAGTTTTAATTATAAAAATATAATTGACAAACTACGCGATTTTTTTTATAATTTTTTTATAAGTTAAACCTAATCCTTACGGAGGTATTTTTTATGTCAAATATTCGCCCTGAAAGTATGGCGCGTATAACCAACTTTGAACTTGCTAACAAGTTTATTGATGAACAAGTTAAATTAGTTCGCGAACAAGTAGGCGATAAAAAAGTTTTACTTGCTTTATCTGGTGGTGTAGATAGTTCTGTTGTTGCCGCGCTTTTAATTAAGGCTATCGGCAAGCAATTAGTTTGCGTGCATGTTAACCACGGCTTAATGCGTAAAGGCGAAAGCGAACAAGTTATTGAAGTGTTCGGCAAAGAACTTGACGCTAACCTTATTTATATTGACGCTACTGATAGATTTTTATCACTTCTTGAAGGTGTTAAAGAACCTGAAAAGAAACGCAAAATTATCGGTGGTGAGTTCATTAAAGTTTTTGATGAAGAAGCAAGAAAGTTAGAAGGCATTTCTTTCCTTGCACAAGGCACTATTTACCCTGACATTATTGAAAGCAAGGGCGTTAAAGCGCACCACAATGTTGGTGGTCTTCCCGAAGATATGCAATTTGAACTTGTTGAGCCTGTTAAACTTTTATATAAAGATGAAGTTAGAGTAGTTGGCAAGGCTTTGGGGCTTCCTGCAAGTATGGTTGACCGTCAACCATTCCCCGGCCCAGGTCTTGGGGTTAGATGCCTTGGCGCTATCACTCGTGATAGGCTACACGCACTTCGCGAAGCAGATGCAATTCTCCGTGAAGAGTTTGATAAGTGTGGTTTAGCAAGCAAGGTTTGGCAATACTTTATAGCAGTTCCCGATATGAAGAGTGTTGGTGTTAAAAACGATTTGAGATACGAAGGTTGGCCTGCAATTATTCGTGCCGTTAACACCGTTGACGCAATGACTGCTACTATTGAAGAAATCCCCTATCCTATCCTTCATAAAATTACCGATAGAATTACCAAAGAAGTTGATGGCATCAATCGTGTGCTTTTAGACTTAACACCAAAGCCTATCGGCACTATTGAGTGGGAATAATAACATAAACATTGAAAAAGGGCTGCTTTTGCAGTCCTTTCTTTTTTATTTTTAAATATGGTATTGAATTATTTTTATTTTGTGGTAAAATGTTATAGATACTTTAAAAATACATAAAGGAGAACACAAAATGAAAAAATTATTTTCACGCGTTGTTATAGCCGTTATGTCATTAATTCTTTTATTCTCAATGACAGGATGTTTTGGCAACGAATCGGGCGAAGATACCGCGGTAAAAGAATTTGCCGAAGCAGGTTTAGCCGCTTACGAAGAAGCCGTTGATGATGGTTTTGACGGAACTATTGAAGAGTGGTTTGAATCACTTGCTACTTCTACCCAAGGCGAAAAGGGTGATAAAGGCGATACTGGTGCAACTGGTCCTCAAGGTCCTACTGGTGCTACTGGTCTTACAGGTCCTCAAGGCCCTGCTGGCACAAATGGCGAAGATGGCGAAGATGGTATAGATGCTTGGGAAGTGGCTAGGCAAAATGGATTTACTGGCACTTATCAAGAGTGGGTTGAACTTATTACTGGTGGTGGCGTAGAAGCAAGTCAATTCGTTTTAGTTACTGCCTATGTAACCCCAAACACGGGTTTAGATGTTGCAGATGGTATTCAACAATGTATTGATGAAAATCCAAACAAGGTTATTTACTTCCCTGATGGCGAATATTTAATTTCTAAACCTATACTCACTTCTGCTCATAACACTAAGAGTGTTTCTCTTAAACTTTCTAACTATGCAACTATAAAAGCAATTGCAAGTAGTAACGCTTGGAAAACTCGCACGGCAGGAACTGCTACTCAGGAAAATTACGACGATAAAACTATTAACGACTGTATGATTAGGCTTGGCGCAAAAGATGCTACTTTTAACGCGCTAACTCTCCCAGCAGGTTCAGTATACTTTTTAGAAGGCGGAATTATTGATGGTAACGGCGTGGCAAACGGCGTTTCTGTAGACGGTGGTAGAGAAACTCGTATTGCCGACCTATCTATGAAAAATATAGGAATGGTTGGTTTGCACATAAAATACGGTGTTAACTCATCTTCTTCTGATACTGATGTAAATAATGTTCATATCGTTGCCGCAGGTCTTGACGGCTCAAAAGGTGTTGTTTGCCGTGGACACGATAACTCATTTAGCAATATGCGTATTAACGGTTTCCAAACAGGATTCCAAATTAGTGGTAGTGGCAACTTTTTAGAACACATACACCCACTATATTACTCTTCAATAGATACTGCAAACGGCAAAACTGACGATAAATATTTAAGTGAAAACGATTATATCCATACCATTGCTTTCCACGAAACACAACTTGGTGGAAACTTCTACGACAATGCTTATAGCGACCAATTTAGAACGGCATTTTATACTGCAAATGGTAGCAAATCTATATTTGATAATGCGTTTGCTTTCTGGTGGGCAGACTGGGGTCCACAATCTGCTTTCTATGCAAGTGGAACATTCCATGGCATAATAGATTCTGCAAGAGTTGATTTTACGCATAGTGTAAAAGATGAATGCACTTTCTTCTCTGCAGGTAGTGATGGATGTTTAGGTGTTGTTATTAACCCAATGTATAATCCAAACTTAACTTGGAACGGTTCTTCTATGGGAAATGGAATGTCCTTACAAGGAAAAGTTGTTAACACTTATTAAAATTATATTCACAAAAAAAGGACTGCGTGGCGCAGTTATGCTCAGGTGTTTTTGAACAATGTAAAAGACTAACGAAAAGTTTTTCGTTAGTCTTTTTTAACTCTTCAAAACACGCGACTTTACTTGTTTTTGTATTATTTTAAGAACTCGTATTCAAATAAAGTTGGAACTATTTCACTATTATAATATTCTTTTACTTTTTGTTTTAGTGATTTTAAATGTCCATTTAATTCGGGATAATCGGGAATATTTGCACCTGTCATTTCTTCTTGTGTAAAAGTATTAAGTTCAGCAAATATTTGATAAATTCCGTATGTTAAATTAGGATTATAATTTTTTGTTTCCTTTGCCTTTGATAAAATCAACTCCCATAATTCAAACATTTCTTTTTCTTTATTATTAACACACAGTCTTTTTAAATCAATACTTGCTAATGTTTCTCCGTTGGTAGTATCAAGACATAATTCGTTACGGTAAAAGCGATTATCTGTACCTATAAAAGTTCTCATATGGTTTTGCATTTCAAAACAAGTGAAAACAAGGCATTTAAGTAAGAACTGTGTCAATTTACCACTTTTAATATCTTTAAAGAATCTATCAGCACCATCTGCTGACTTCATAACCCTTGCCCTCTCTGTCCATTTCCTATTGTAAGTAATATATCGTGCAGCACAGAACATAGGTAATTTTTCAAGATAGTTGTCTTTACGAACATAAAAACCATTTCCATCGTATCTTCCGCCAATTAGGAAGCCAGAATTTAGGTCAGGATTATCAAAGCCAGATGTATTAGCAATCAAATATCCTACAACATTTTCATTATAGAGGGGTTTGTTTCTAATTTTTCCGTCATATTTTTCTAAACCGTCTAATCCAATTAAAACGCCCTCTCTAATGTCGTTGTCAAACACCCTTTTGTCATAATAAACTTGACTATATAAGTTATAAATTCTATCAACCGATAGCATACCATCATCAACAAGAGAATTGTTGTTATCAATATCAAAAGCATTGATTTCAATATGTGATAAGTTAATATCTTCATTAGACCATAATGCACACATAATGCATGCCTCAATTTTCGTGTGAAAATGTTTTCTATTAAACGCGAAACCTTTAATAAACTTTTTATCTATTAAATGTTGTGCTTTCCAATATTTTACAGGAGAATATACCACATAGCTGTCAGTAGGCTGTCTTAAATAATATTTAAAGGCAGTCCATATAAAAGCATTCCCTAATTCGTTTAGAGCACTACCCTTAACCTCTTTTCGCATTTCTCCAACGGCAAAAGATTTCTTCCATGAGGAAGCACTTTTACTTGCTTCTGCTTTTTGATGTTCCGCAGATGTTGTTTCGGCATAAGGTGGATTTTCAAACAATATAACCGTACATTTTGGGTTATCAATATACTGTTTTATAACGGGATTATTTATATATTCTTCCGACAAAGCGTCTGCACCACGAACAAGCCCCATATTAAATGTATCTTCTTTTTCTGTAGGTGGTATAATATATCGCACCTTGCTACCTAATAATTCTAACAACACTTTGTACTCGTAGTATTCAATAGTAGATACAATACAATGAGATAATTCTTCGTCAGTTAATTTTTTTTCAAGATTTCCCGTTCCTGAGCAACGGTCTAAAATTATGTAGTCATTTCCTTGCGGCACTCTTGCAATTGCTTCGCGAACCAACTCAATAGATTTATCCACATAGGGCTCTGGGGTATAAAAAGCACCTAAATTTTTCTTTTGAATAGTATCATTGAGTTTATCCATAAGATATTGGAATCTCACATTGTCTTTTCCGCCATAAGCATAAATATAATCCTTAAACTTATTTGGCTCTCTAATTTCGCCTATAATTTTTACCTTGCCTGTGGTATCTCCAATAAAATCAGATTTTCTAGCTTGTGGATTTTCTCTATAATACTTTTCAGCCCAACCTACAATACAGTTTTCATCAATGTTTATTTTTGTGTAATTATTTTCTTTAAGTAATTGAATTAAAGAAAACTCGTCTGCTTGATTTTCGCTATATTTAAGTTTCTTTATAAAAGCATTAGCAACAAAACCCTTATTTTCTTTTGAAGCGCCACCCACATAAACCGTTTCAATATCTTTCAAATAATCTGATGAATTATACACATAAATGGTTGCAGAGTTTAATGAAACAAGCAATATTTTAGCTGGTATAGGTTCACCCTTAATTCTCATAGCAGATAAATATTTTATAGCTTGGAACAAACAAGCATTAATGTCGGTTATATTTACCTTAAACTCCAACAAATTTCCGTTTAAAATACCATCTGTATTATTACGGAAAATATCTTCATAAGTTAATTCTGGGTTGACAACTTTTAAGTATTGTTCGTAAAATTCTAATTGCCCCTCAAGTTCAACAGTATACTTTTTAATCATTTTGTCTTGCTCCTCTAAGATTATTGCACTTTTATAAGACAAAACAATGTTTTTCAAATAAAAAAGTGCGCAACTGGAGTTACGCACTTAAAACGCAAACTCCACCGTTGTCACACGAACAAAAGCAATGACTAAACACTCCCATTGTTGGAATTTGCATTTTTAACAAATTACTATAATGGGAGTATGACAATAAAAAGGGCATAATATTCCCTTGTTTAGTCATGCTCAAAAATATTTAGTTCGTGTGACATATTTAGTATATCACACTTTCTTATTTTTTTCAATCCGTTTTTTTATAGAAAAAAACTCGACTTATGTAAAGTCGAGTTTTTATATATTATTTAATGTGAATTCCTATTGAAAAAGCGACTATACAGTCCTTTTTTTATTATTTATATATTGTTTATTGTAATTGCTCTTTTTGATTTCTTTTCTTAACCGATTGAATAATTGTAAGTATTAGCCCTACAACTACTGGTATTGCGCACGCGCCAAGCATTATGTAAAATGCGCCGTGCCAACCAAGTGATTCGGCAACAAAACCTAAGCCGTATGAACTTATAGTGCTACCTAAATAGCAAAAACCGTCAAGCACGCCACTTGTTACACCTGAATCCATTTTAGAGCGCATATACACGGGTGCGCTACTTACTATAATATGGGTTATACCCGTCATTAAAAGTGCAACTATACCAAAGGATAAAAGCGACACTATCATTATTGATTTTAGTGTTAAAACTATTACTAAAATAAATAGCATTGCCACAAAACTCAATACTGAAAGGGTTGTAATAAAGTTTTTAAGTTTTGCATACACCCACTCTGACATTACCGAGCCAAACACATTTAGCACAGGCAAAACAAGTGTTAGTGCAATAGAAAGTGAGTTTGTAAAGCCATATGTATCTTTTAGTATTGTTGGCACCCAAGTATTAAGTCCGTCTTTAATAAAGTTGTTTATAACGGCAAACACCGAAAGGCTTATAAATAAAAGGGTTAAGTTTACTGCAATCGCCTTGCTTTGAGTGTTCTCTTTAGAAGGCTCTTTATCTAATGCAAATTCCTTTTCAATAAAGTCAAACGGTTTATTTGTTAATTTATCGTGGAAGATAAACCACAAAACACCTATGGTTATTAAACATACTGCGCCAAGCAAAAATGAATACTTAAACTTGCCCACAAGGTTAAACAAAGCGCTTGCCCCATACGATACGAAAGTGCCTATTGCAAGCGAAGTGCTTAAAACGGTAACGGCAAACCTAAGCCTACTATGCGAAACATTTTGGCTTACTAAACTTATGAGTGATGACCACAAAAATGATTGCGCCACACCGTTTACAAGCCATATAAACTTGAGCGCGCTAAACGGAACGCCTATAAAGATTACAAGGTTGCAACCCGCCGATATTAGCATTGCAGTTGATAGCACCCATTTTTTATTGTAGTGCTTGCAAAATATACCGTTTAGTATTTGACCTATACCGTAGGCAAAAAAGAAGAAAGTGCCTATTAGCCCAGTTTCGCTTTTCCCTGCGCCGTAATAGTCCATTATTGAATTGACATTAGAAGAAAAACTATATCTTCCAACATAGGCAAAGGCATAAATAGCCACGCACACAAAAATCAAGGCCGTTTGCCGTTTTTTCTCACTCATAAATCAACCTATAAACCATTTACACATTTTAAAACCCGACCATCAAGTCGGGTTTTAGTTTTATTTAACCTTAAAACAACCACTTAAATATCTTAAAATCTTTTTTCTTTTGTATTAAAAGAATAATTGAGGCAACACCTATTGATAATATACTTGAAATTATAAAAGATTGCCACCCAATACCATTCGCGAAAAACAAACTACAAAAATAAACAAATAGCATATGTATGAAGTATATAATCGTACTTTGTTTCCTTAAATAAACATAATTAATCTTACTAGAAATTTTTATTGACAATATAAATAAGAAGAAACTAAAATGCGCAATTGGCGATATAAATGAATTTATAAAAAAATTTCTAAATACAATTTTAACGACACACAATATAACAGTTGCAAGTAAAAGATAAAACCACTTAAAAGAGATTTTTAAATCAATAACCATTATTATCAATGCTAAATATATAAATGATACAAAAATCCTACTCATTAAAAATATATTAACGAAAAACACCGTCAATTTATTCAATATAGAAGGCAAATTATCTTGAATGGATATTAAATAGCCAAAGCAGATTCCAAAAATAAATATTATAAAACTAAGCACAACAATTAAACTATTCTTGGCTTTTAACCTTAAAAATACATAAAGAAAAATAGACATATAAATAGTTGCCAAAATGTACCACAAATGGCCCCCACTCCATCCACCACGAAAAACAAAATCTCTTAAATAATAAAGTACATTTTTCAAAATACCAGCATCATTAGTAAAAATTCTATATATATCAAACGGCAAATACAATATTTTCCACACACAATACAATCTAAACATTTTCTTTATGTAATTTTTTAATATGATTAAACTATCAATTGAAGAAATATTTCCTTCTCCAACGCGCTTCATCTTTTTTAACAGAAAATAAAAAGAACATAAAAAGAAAAATGGAACAGCATAATCTGTAAGTTTAATAAAAATATTATAAAAAAAACTATTAACATCTACAAAACTCAAGATTGGTTTCGTATGAATTGCAACAACGAAAATTGCCATTATGAACTTTGTTAGGTCAATGGCGTTGTAGTTTTTATTTTCGTTGGATTTTTTATTTTCTTCATTAACGACACGTGGCTCTTTTTCTATTTCAAGTTCGTTTGAATTGATAGTGTTTTCCATAATAATCCTTTAGTTAGTTTTAAATGGCTGACAAAACATTGCCAGCCATTTAAGTTAAGTTCATATATTATTTTGCGAATTCGGTGGCGCGCATTTCACGAATTACATTAACCTTGATTTGACCAGGATATTCCATTTCCTGTTCAATCTTCTTGGCAATTTCTTTTGCCAAGTATAAGGTTTCAGCATCATCAACCTGTTCAGGTTTAACCATAACGCGCACTTCTCTACCTGCTTGGATAGCATAGCACTTTTCAACACCCTTAAATCCACTTGAAATTTCTTCAAGGCGTTGCAATCTCTTAACATAGTTGGTGGTAGTTTCCCTTCTTGCGCCTGGGCGTGATGCCGAAATAGCATCTGCTGCTTGCACTAAAATTGCTTCTAAGGTTTTAGGCTCTACATCACCGTGGTGCGCAAGTATCGCGTTAACAACATTGTGGTTTTCGCGATATTTTTTAGCAAGGTCTGCACCGATTTGCATATGCGTGCCTTCAATTTCAAAGTCAACTGCCTTACCTATATCGTGTAAAAGACCTGCGCGCTTAGCAAGTTGTGGGTCAATACCAAGTTCGGTAGCCATAACGCCTGCCAAATGCGAAACTTCAATAGAGTGTTTTAATACATTTTGGCCATAACTTGTTCTAAACTTAAGCCTACCCAAAAGTTTAACTATTTCTGGGTGTAAGCCGAAAATACCACACTCATACATAGCCGATTCGCCGGCTTCTTTAATTTGAACATCAAGTTCTTTTTTAACCTTTTCCACCGTTTCTTCAATACGCGCTGGGTGAATTCTGCCATCTTGAATAAGTTTTTCAAGCGCAATTCTCGCAGTTTCTCTTCTAACGGGGTCAAAGCCTGAAACGATAACCACTTCTGGAGTATCGTCAATAATAAGTTCAATACCAGTAGCGTTTTCAAGCGTTCTAATGTTTCTACCTTCTCTACCGATAATTCTTGCCTTCATATCATCAGAAGGAAGTGGAACGACAGAGATAGTAATTTCAGTTGCTTGTTCGGTGCTACATTTTTGAATAGCAAGCGAAACGATTTCTTTGGCTTTTCTTTCGCCTTGTTCTTTTGCCTCTGCTTCAATGTTTTTAACCATACCAGCAGCGTCGCGCTTCGCTTCATCGGTAATAGCGTTAATGAGTTGAGTTTTTGCTTCTTCCCTGCTCATTTGAGAAATCTTTTCAAATTCTTCAAGCATTTTTTCGTGTTGAGCAGAAATATCATCTAATTTTTTATCAAGTTCAACTTCTTTTTGCTTTAACGCGTTTTGTTGTTTAGTAGTTTCTTCGTTTCTACGATTAAGATTATCTTCTTTCTTTTCAAGCGATTCTTCTTTTTGGTTTATCCTATTTTCTAATCTTTGAAGTTCAACTCTTTTTTCTTTAGATTCGCGTTCAAAATCGTTACGAAGTTTAAGTTCCTGTTCTTTTGCCTCTAAAATAGCTTCTTTTTTAATAGCCTTGCTCTCTTCCCTTGCGTCGTCAAGCATTTTTGCCGTGACCTTTGCAATATCACCTTGTTTCTTTTTGAAAGAACGGTTAGTTAAAATCCAGCCGAGAACGATACCCACCGCAGCGATAGCCACGATAGCAAGAATAAACGCCCAAAGGGGTACATTCGCTTCCGATGCCAAGAACAGGAAGCCAAGATTTGCAATTTGCATTTTTAATGCCCTCCTGTTTATTTGAATTTTCAAGGCGCAATATATCTATTCGCCTTATATTATTATACTACTTAATATATAGAAAGTCAATATATTAAAGGTAAGTATCAGTTAAACTATTCGGCTTTAGAATAGAAAGCGTCAAGTATTTTTTGTTTAACTTCTTCGGCAACTTCTGGGCGACTTTCCAAGTAGTTAACAGCCTTTTCTCTGCCTTGCGCAATTTTTTCGCCGTTATAACTAAACCACGCGCCACTCTTTTCAATAACGCCGTATTCTACACCTAAATCTATTAGGCAAGAGCCTTGTGAAATGCCTTTGCCGTAAACGATATCAAACTCTGCCGTTTTAAATGGCGGAGCAACTTTGTTTTTAACAATTTTAGCCTTGGTGTGGTTGCCGTATGCAACACCGCCGTCTTTTAAAGCGTCGCTTTTTCTAACATCAATACGAACACTTGCATAGAACTTAAGCGCCTTACCACCTGCAGTAACTTCTGGGTTACCAAACATTATGCCAACCTTTTCGCGAAGTTGGTTGATAAATATAATACAGGTTTTTGATTTAGCAGTAAGTGCAGTAAGTTTTCTCATTGCTTGGCTCATAAGCCTTGCTTGAAGACCTACATGCGCATCACCCATATCACCTTCAATTTCAGCCCTTGGTGTAAGAGCGGCAACGCTATCTACAACGATAACATCAACTGCTTTACTACCTGCAAGTGATGCAGTAATATCAAGTGCTTGTTCACCGTTATCTGGTTGAGAAACATAAAGTTCATCTAAATCAACGCCAAGGTTTTTAGCATAAACAGGGTCAAGCGCGTGTTCAGCGTCAATAAACGCACAAATGCCACCTGCCTTTTGAGTTTCGGCAATAACATGCAACGCAACGGTAGTTTTACCTGAACTTTCAGGTCCGTATATTTCAATAATTCTACCGCGTGGCATACCACCTATACCGATAGCAAGGTCAAGTGATAAGCAACCAGTAGGCAACGCTTCAATGCCTTCGGTTGCGGCCGTTTGACCAAGTTTCATAATTGAGCCTTTTCCGTATTGTTTTTCAATTGATACAAGCACGGAATCTAATGCTTTTACTTTGTTGTCATCCATTATTTTTTCCTCTTTCTATAGATTTTTTAATTTATTGATAGCCAAGAACAGAGCAGTATTTTTAGCCTTTTCGGTAATTTCTTCTCTGTTTCCGCCAAACTCCCTTTTATAAACATGCACGCCTTCGCTCATACCCACGGCAATAAAGCATAGCCCCACAGGTTTAAGCGTATCGTCACTTTTAGGCCCTGCAATACCCGTTGTTGAAATAGCGATATCGCAGTTACCTTCGTTAAGTAGCCCAAGCGCCATTTCGTAGGCAACCCTACTACTTACTGCGCCAAGATTTTTAAGGTCTTCTTCTAAAACCCCAAGCCTTAACTTTTTACTTAAATTACTATACGAAACAATGCCTTCGTGCACCACTTTAGATGCGCCCGGAACTTTAATAACTTCACTAACCACTCTGCCCGCAGTAAACGATTCTGCCACCGATAAGGTTTTTTTGCGTAGCATAAGCGCGTCAAAAAGCCTTTCGGCAAGGGTGGTTTCAAAATCGGCATAAAGCCCGTCGCCAAGTTCTATTGTGATTAATCTAAGTATTTCCGTTTCTAAACTTTTATCTATTCCTGATAAAAATGTAAGTTTTAATGTGGTATCTAAATTAACGGTATTAGCGTTTATGTTAAGATACCCTTTTGCAAGTTTTTCTGCTTTTAGCATAACCATATTAAGCAAATCGGTATCGCCAAAATACTTAAATGTTACGCTGTTTTGCGCGCCATACTTATTAGAAGTGTATGGCACAAAATACCCACCAAGCATTTCCTTCGCAGGCTCGCCACTTGGCAACACGGTAAGCGAAAAATCGCCATCTTCAAGCATAAAGCCTTGAAACGCACCCCTTTTATTAGGGATAACGGTGGCAAGATATGGCATAATGGCAAACTCATTAGAATAGTTTTCGCCCGTTTTTTCGCCAAGTGATTTTATAATGCTTAAAGCATTTTCGTTTTCAATGAGTTCACACTCAAAAATATCGGCAATAATCTCTTTGAAATTAAACTTAGCCAAATCCATACCAAGCACTAAAATACTCTCTGCCGTATCGCGAAAGGCTTGTAAGTTTTTTCTAAACCCTATATCGTCGCTAAAATGCAAGCATACAAGCGCTTCTTTGGTTATTCCATATTCAAAAAGTGTTTTATCAATATCTATAATTGTGTTTGAAAAATTCAAAGAATTGATGTCGGTTAAAACCAATACTGCCGTTTTCATACTATTCCTTTTCTTTAAGAACTGCTCTGTTTTTTACTATGCACTCTACCCCAGAAATAATGGTTAAAATTGTTGCTACACCAAGCATAACTAAACCGATAATATTCATAACCGAATAAAGCCCTGCGTTTAAAGATGCGCCTGCAAGTAAAACTGCAATAGCGATATCTTGAACGAAAGTTTTAATCTTACCACTCATATCGGCGGCAACAACCATACCCTTACTTGCTGCAACCATTCTAAACCCACTAACAATAAGTTCACGCGCCAAAATTATGGCAACGGCTATTGCAGAGTATGCAGGTAATATTAGTGTTCCGTTAACTGGCACAAGCATAATTATTAATGCAGTAGAAACTAAAACCTTATCGGCAATAGGGTCTAAAAACTTGCCTAAATCGGTAACCAAGTTATACTTTCTTGCAATATAACCATCTAAAAAGTCGGTGCAAGCGGCAAGCACGAAAATTATTGCTGCAATCAAGAAATTGTAAGGGATTGCGCTTATAAAATAAACTGCCGTAAAAACAGGTATTAAAATCAATCGCAAAATAGTTAGTTTGTTAGGTAAGTTCATTGTTTTTCTCCATAAAGGTCATAGCCTTGTGCTTTAATAATTTTTACATTAACATTTTGGTTATATATAACAGGCTCACTTGAAAAGAAATAAATCTTTCCATCAATATCAGGCGCATTAAAATACGCCCTGCCGTAGTAAACAAGCATATCTTCGTCAAACCCTTCTACCGTTACCGAAAAGGTTTTGCCTATAAGCGATTTTAGGTTTTCTTTTACTACTGATTTTTGAACGGAATATAACTTTTTAAGTCGCTTTGTTTTTTCACCTTTTTTTATTTGCCCCGAAAGTTTATAAGCAGGCGTATCTTCTTCACGGCTATACGCAAAAAAGCCTGCGTTGAATAGTTTTGCCTTTTTTATAAAATCTACTAAAACATTAAAATCTTCTTCCGTTTCAGTGGGAAAGCCTGTGATAAAGGTAGAACGGATTGCTATTCCGTAAACATCACGCTTTAACCTTTCTATTAACGATAAATAACTGTTAAAACTACCCTTTCTATTCATAAGTTTAAGTATTCTATCGCTTGCGTGTTGCAAGGGTATATCAATATACCTAATTAGTTTTGCGTTAGAAGATAGTTCCCTAATAAGTTCATCACTAATGCCTTCTGGATAGCAATACATTAGCCTTATTCCTAAAATGTTTGGCAATGAAGATAATGCGCGAATTAAATCGCACAAAGAAGTGTCGCCTAAATCTTCGCCATACCTTGTTAAATCTTGCGCAACTAAAATAAGTTCGTTAACTTGACCAAGCGACTTTGCTTCTTCAATAAGTTCACTCTTTTTAATAGAACGGAACTTGCCACGGATTTTAGGTATTAAACAGTATGTGCAATGGTTTGAGCAACCATCTGCAATTTTAAGGTAGGCATATCCCTTAGTGGTTAGCACTCTACCCTTAATGCACTCATTTTTAGGTTCACCTATTTCCATCACACGCTCACCAGCGTATATTCTGTTTATTACGGTTAAAAGTTTAGAATAGTCGCTAACACCTAAAAGGGCATCAATTTCAGTAAAATCATCAAAGAAATCGTTTGCAAACTTTTGTGGCAAACAACCTGTAACGATAATCTTTTCTAAACAACCATTTTCCCTAAACTCATTAACGGCAAGTATTTCTTCAATGGCTTCTTTTCTTGCGCTTTCTAAAAAGGCGCAAGTGTTGATAATAACTATTTGGGCAGTAGATAAATCGTTTACCAAAGTATGCTCACTACAAATTATAGAAAGCATCTTTTCGGTATCTACCCTATTTTTATCACAGCCAAGTGAAATAACGCCTATTCGCTTTTTATCCATTGTTTATCCTTAGTAATCAATATCGTCGGGATTGCCGTATTTTGCTTCAAACTCTTCACGGCTAATTAAAACTTTCCTTGGCTTTGCGCCCTCAAATCCCGAAATGTAGCCCGCCTTTTCCATTTGGTCAATAAGCCTGCCTGCCCTTGCATAGCCAACACCGAAACGGCGTTGTAATTGCGAAATAGAAATGTTTCCACAAGATAGCCCTAATGTTAAAGCCTTAACAAACAATTCGTTTGCCTCTGGGTCTTCGCCACCTTCTTGAATAGAAACTTCGGCAATTTCAGGGCTTGGCTCATTGATTTTGTTTATATACTTATCAATCTTTTCATCAAAATAAGTTCCGTTGTTTTCCTTGATAAAGGTTACAACATTGTTTATTTCCCTACTGGTTATATACGCGCCTTGTATTCTTATAGGCGAAGCCATTGATGAGTTTTTAAATAGCATATCGCCGTTACCAAGCAAGGCTTCTGCGCCACCTTCGCTTAAAATGGTTTGCGAATCAGCAAAGTTCATAACTTTAAGCGCCACGCGTGAAGGTAGGTTGGTTTTGATAGTTCCTGTAATAACATCAACGGTTGGGCGTTGGGTTGCTAATACCAAGTGAATACCTGCTGCACGAGATTTAGCGGCAAGCCTTCTAATGCGTTCTTCTAAATCGCGCTTGCAAGTTTCCATAAAGTCGGCAAGTTCGTCAAAGAAAATAACAATTCTTGGAAGTTTTGGAACGGTGTCGTTTGCAACGAATTCGTTGTAACTTTCAAGGTCAACAACTAATGAACTTTGTTCAAAGAGTTGGTATCTTCGCTCCATTTCATCAATCGCCCAAGAAAGCGCGTTGAGTGCCGCTTGTGGCTCTGTGATAACTTTGGGGATTAAAAGGTGTGGCAACCCTTCGTATTTCTTAAAGCCAACGCGTTTGGGGTCAATAAGCATAAGCCTTAAATCTTCTGGGCTATAACGCATTATCAAACTTATAATCATAACATCAAGGCACACACTCTTACCAGAGCCTGTTGCACCTGCAACAAGATAGTGTGGACCTTTTGCAAGGTTATCCGTTTTGATATCGCCAACGATATCTTTACCAAGCGCAAACTCTAAAGCGGTAGGCTTAATTTTCTTTTTAGCCATACCCTCTAAAACTTCTTTCATACCAACGATAACCCTTGTTTCGTTAGCAACTTCTATACCTACAAGGTCAGTTCCAGGGATAGGCGCTTCAACACGCACTTCGTCTTTACACTTTAACCTAAGTTTAAGTTCCTTTTCCCTACCAACAACCTTGTTTACCGAAACACCAGCAGGCATAGTAACTTCGTATCTTGTAATAGATGGGCCTTGAACATGCCCTTGTGGTTCTACTTCAATATGGAACTCACCAAGCGTTTTCTTTATAATCTCTTTTCTTAAATCGTGATTTTCGGTGGGCGCATCTGGTGGAGCAACATAAGTTTCTAAAAGGTCAAGTGAAGGACGGTTGTAAACCATATTGATAGGTGGCTCAACGGGCTTTTCTTCTTCTACCTTTTCTTCCACCTTTGGTTCTGGTTTTGACACTTCGGGTTCAAAAAGCCTTCTTCTTGTAGCCGTAAAGTCTAACTTTTCAGGTTCTTCTTTGGGTTCAATAGGTTCGCCAACTGCCTTAACTTCGGGCTCAGATTTATTTTCGCCAAAAGCACCAACTATTCTTGAACTGCCAACATCTTCTGGCTTATCCTTTACAGCAGGCTCATTAACATCATTTTCTTCAATGAACGGAATATTCCTAACTGGCTCACGGCTAATTTCAATTTGTGGCTTAACTATCTCTTCTTTGTTTTCATTTTCTACTGCGCCAAGCCTTTCAATATTGCCCGTGGGTGCGCCTTCGCCGTCAAAGTCAATATACTTGCCATAAAATGCGTCGGCAGGGTTTGTTTCCACAGGTTTTTTAACTTCTTCGTGTTCGTAAACAGGAATAACACTTGATATAGGCTTATTTGTAGAAGTGTTTGTGGCTATGGGTTTAGAAACTTCAATAGGTGGCTTTTTAACTACTTCACTAACAGGGTTAATGTTGTGTGGGGTTTTAATGTAGTTGAGTTTTTCTTGCATTTCGGCACTATAAGTTTTTGAATATGAAGTTTGTGGCGCAGGATTAACAACCGTTTTTGCGCGTTCTTCATTTCTTAAATCTTTTTTAGACTTAAATGCAAAGTCGTTAGGGTTAGATACGAATAGACCTTGAGAGCCTGTGTTTATATTTGGGAAAGCAACCCCCTCAACGGGATAATCGCGTTCACCACTAATTTCAGGCTTAGTAGAAGTTGCGTTAACTTCTTCTTTCATATATGAGCCCCTAACCACCCTTTTTGAGCCATTACTATTCAAAATGTCTTTAACAAGGGTGTAAACTAAAAGGGCAAGCACGGCAGATAAAACTACATAACTGCCTATGCTTGTTAGCATTTTAGAAACCAAAAAGGCAACAAGCGCAATAATAATTCCACCACCAGAAGAAGTGGCAATACCCTCTGCGCCCATATTGTATGCCTTAACTAAATATTCGCCATACGAAAGCGAAGTGTCGCCGTGCATTGTGATAACATGGATAATAAGGAAAAGCACGCCAACCGAAAAAGAAATTAAGAGTTTTCTTTTTAAGGTTAAGCCTGTTTTTTTGCCTGTTATTAAAAGCACGCCCATAAAAATTGCCCAAATAGATACTGCGTATGATGAATATCCTAATAGCCCAAAAAAGAACTTATTTACATATAAGCCGGGCACGGAAAAAATAGCATCTCTTGAAATGAGGCAAATTAAAATTAAGGTAGCAAAAAGCACTATTACAACACCAAATGTTTCAGGCGTGAATATGCTTTGTTTTTTTGTGTTTTTGTTTTGGTTTTGATTAGTTTCGCTCAAAATAACACCCTTCCGTTTTTAGTAGATAATTATTCTTTATAATTATACCAAAAAGCCTTGCCTTTTTCAATCCATTTACGCAATATTTTTTAAATAATATAAGTTAATTTAAAAACACACGCGCGAAAAATAAGTAAAATTAAATAAAAAAAAGAGCAAGCAAATATTTTGCTTGCTCTTAAACTCTAAAACCTAAAATCTAAAAACCATTATTTCTTTACGAAAAGCAGTTTTCCACAGTTTCCACACTCAACCACCTTGCCACTATTTAATTCGCCTATAGTGTTCATAGGTAATTCCATATTACAGCGTTCATACCCACAATATCCGTCGCGAACGGCGTATAATACAGGATACATTTCCTTTCTTTTTTTGTTGTAAAGTTCTAATAGTTCGGCATCTATTTCCTTGCCCATCTTTTCAAGTTCACTATCAATGCTTTCTAAATCGCCTTTAACCGACTCTTTAAGTTTAGCATATTCTTCTTTATTTTCGCTAAATTGAGTTTTAGCCTTTGCAGTAAGCGTTCTAATTTTAGCATAGTCTTGCAACACGGCTTTGATTTCGTTTTCCACTTTAACAATTTCATCATCAACTGCCTTGATTTTTGCCGATAATTCATCAACCTTTTTAACCAAGAAGTTTGCGCCCGTTTCATCTTCTAAACTATCAATTGCGTGCGAAAAGTCTTGCGCTTCTAAGGCAAGTTTCTTTTGTAGCGCAACTGCATTTTCAAACACGGCAGTAAGTTCGCCTGCGCGTTGTTCAAGTTTTGCAAGTTTTTCTTCAACCGTTTCAAGATATTTTTTTGCTTCTACCATCTTCCTACGGCAATCGCTTTTAGCAAGAGTTACTTCAATCTCTCTCTTCTTTCCGTCAATTTCTTGATACGCAAGTAATTTGTTTATCATAATAGGTTTTCTCCTTTACATAAATCTCTTATCTTCAAAATAAATTATTTCCACTCCACCTTTAACTCTTTCTTTTACTTGATTAGCAAAATCCTTAAATCCTACTATTTCGGCAGAGTAATGAGTTAATACTAAAACGCATTTGTTTAGTTCTAAAAGTTCTAATAGAATATGGTGTGGAATATCTGCGCTAACTATTAAATCGGCATTAGTTAAACCACCTTTCACCATTTTAAGCGCAACTGGACTTCCTGCCCCGCAAAAAGACGCCACACTCTTAATTTTAGTATTTTTATTGCCATAGGCAATAACCTTTTTAGTTTTAAGCGCATTTTTAACAAAATTAGCATAGTTAGAACGTGTAGTTTCTTGTATAGAAAACTCTCTACCATAGCCAAATCCATCTACAACATAATCTAAAATCTTATAACTTTTTGCGCCCAAAGTTTTTGCCAAATTAGCATCAATACCACAGGTAGCAAAGTCAAGGTTTAGATGCATTGAAATTATGTTTAGCCCCTTACTTATCGCTTTAAGTAGCGCCTTGTTTTCGCCACCTATATCTAAACTTTTTACAGGGGTATATATTGCAGGGTGATGGGTTACAATGGTATCACATTTAAGCCTTACAGCCCTATTCACAGCGCTTTCAGTTAAGTCTAAACAAAATAGCGCTTTATTAACCTTTTCGGTTTGTTTAACTAAAATACCACTATTATCATACTCGCCTTTTTCTATGCTTTTAAGTGATAATTCAATGGGCGCTATATCGTTTAAAATCGCGTAAAAATCAGTTAAATTATACATAATCGTTTACCATTTCTAAATAAGCAGAAAGTTCAAGTTTCTTCTTATCTGGCATAGTCATTTTTAAAAAGTTTTCGGCTTTCTTTTTTTCTAACTGCATCTTCTCAACAAAAGCCACAGGTAGTTCCTTTATGTTTGTTCTACCAAACATAATTTCGCGCTCTGTCAAGTGGTCTTCGCCAAGCGAAAGCACTATAATATCGTAAAACTTTCCACCGCTTTTAAAGGTAAAGTCCTTTTCTATCTTATAGCCTATTTTAACTACTTCTACCCTTACCTTATCGGTGTTTTTCATAGGTTGCAAAACAAGTTTATCTGGCAAAAATGCGCTCTTAGCGAGTATAGATATAATTTCTTCTCCACCCATACCTGCAATTAGCGCTAAATCGCAACCCTTAATCTTATCAAACCCGTCGCTTACAACAGATTTTACTTTCCCACTTTTAATGTGTTCCGAAAGCAGTTCTTCTGCTTTTTTTAAGCAGGGCGCGCTAATATCGGCAATAATCGCCAAATCGCACTTTTTTCGCTCTACCATCTCTTTTGCAATATAACCGTGGTCGCAACCGATATCGGCAAACACCTTGCAATTAGATAGTTCGCGAAAAATATTATTTAGCCTATCAGTCATTAGTCAATAAAATCCTTTAAGAACTTGTTCCTACTTGGGTGGCGAAGTTTTCTAAGCGCCTTGGCTTCAATTTGACGAATACGCTCACGGGTAACATTAAACTCTCTGCCCACTTCTTCCAAGGTCCTTGGTCTGCCATCATCAAGGCCGTAACGAAGCCTTAACACCTTTTCTTCACGGGGCGTTAATGAGTTAAGCACGGCAGTAAGTTGTTCTTTGAGAATAGTTTGGTTAACGGCTTCGGCAGGGGCTGCGCTACCTTCATCTTCAATGAAGTCTGAAAGGTGGCTATCTTCTTCTTCGCCGATAGGCGTTTCAAGTGAAACAGGGTCTTGAGCAATCTTTTGGATTTCACGAACACGCTCTTCACTAACACCCATTTCCACAGCAATTTCTTCTGGGGTGGGCTCTCTGCCTAATTCTTGTAAAAGTTTTCTTGAAATACGAATTTGTTTGTTGATAGTTTCAACCATATGCACAGGTATACGAATAGTTCTTGCTTGGTCGGCAATAGCACGGGTAATAGCCTGTCTAACCCACCAAGTAGCGTAGGTTGAGAACTTAAAGCCCTTTTGATAATCAAACTTTTCAACGGCTTTCATTAAACCTATATTGCCTTCTTGGATAAGGTCCAAGAATTGCATACCACGGCCCATATACCTTTTAGCGATAGAAACAACTAAACGAAGGTTTGCTTCGCTTAAAAGTTTCCTTGCAGTTTCGTCGCCTTCCATCATACGCTTTGCAAGTTCGGTTTCTTCTTGGGGTTGAAGAAGTGGAACTTTACCGATATCTTTAAGATACATCTTAACAGGGTCGTCCATACTAACTTCTTTTAAGAGTTGGTCATAGAGTTCCTTGTTGTGTTCAAACTCATTTACGATTTGAATACCTGCGTCATCAAAGGTCTTGTAAATCTCTTCAAGTTCCATTGGGCTTGCTTCGTATTTTTCAAGTTTGTCGTAAAGCGCATCAGTAGTAATTGACCCGCGTTTTTTATACTCAATGATAATGTCTTGAACAACTTCGTTAAGTTTTTCAAGGCGTTCTTGTTCGGGAGTTTTTTCTTGGGGATTACCTTCTTGTTGATTGATTTCCAAATTCTTTTCTTCCATCTTTTTTCTCCTTACGCTATGCGTAATTATTTGTTAATCTTGTTTTTCTTAATTAAGAGTTCGCTAAGTTCCTTGGTGTAAAGCCTGCGCTTTTCCGTTTCCGTTTCTAATTGCAGTAATGCTTTAACCCTTTCAATATCTTTGTCTATAACGGCAGATTTAAGCGTTTTTAAACAGTCTGCAAAATACTTTGCCCTATCAAACATAGAGTCAATCGCAACACTTTCGTCCATTTGCGCAAGTTTAGATTTTTCTTCATCATCTTCATCACCAAGCAGTTCAAACACATCATTAAAGCGCGGGGGTTCACCCTTTTTCTTTTTATCAAGCAAATATTCTTTAACGGTATTATGTGCAGGCAATGTAAATTCTACGCTTTCTAAATCGGTTTCTAAAGCATAGGGCTTTGCATCTAAATATGATGAAAGTATAAACCTTGCAGCAACTATAGCCTTGTCTTCGCCGGCTTCTTTGAACCCTTTTGTAATTTCGGTGTTTACTATGGGCTTAGCAACTTCTATACCGTATAGTTCGCGTTTAAGCGCCTCTAATGTGTAGCCCGTTTCCTTTCTAACCGTCATTAAAAGGTCTTCTTGTTCGGCAGGCGATTCGCTTTCTTTAATAACTTTAAGCGCGCTTGTTACATACTTTCTTCTGCCGTCAACCGACTTTAAGTCAAAAGTCTTTTTTATAATATCAAGTTTAAAGTCTATAAGTGGCATTGCGTTTATAAGCAAATCTTTATAGCCACTTGCTCCAAACTTTTTAATAACATCATCAGGGTCTAACCCGTCAGGCAAAGATACTACCTTAACTTCCAGCCCTTCTTCTTTAAGTATTTCTAATCCACGGATTGCGGCCTTTTGCCCTGCAAAATCCCCGTCATAACTTATGTATACCTTTTCGGTGTAGCGCTTTAAAATTCGCGCTTGGTCTTTGGTTAGCGAAGTGCCCATTGACGCAACAACATTTTCAAAGCCTGCTTGAACAAGGGATATGGTGTCCATATATCCTTCTACTATGATAATGCCGTCTAACCCTTTTTCATTTTTGAGTTTTTTTACATTTACAAGGTTGTATAGCGTTTTGCTCTTTGAAAACACACTTGTTTCACGCGTGTTTTTGTATTTAGCAAAGTCTGCCTTTTCTAAAAGCCTACCACCAAACGCAACCACTTGCCCAAACTGGTTAATGATAGGAATTATAAGCCTACCACCAAGTTCATCATATAAACTGCCCGACTTACTTTTACCTACTGCGCCAGAACTAATCATTTCTTCTTCGGTGTAGCCCTTGCTTAATAAATATTTAGGCAAGGTATTAAAGTCAAGCGACGCGCCTACGCCAAACTTGGTAACGCCATCTTTATCAAGCCCGCGCTTAACCATATATTCGTAGTGCTTATCGGCATCACTTGAACGAAGATTGTTCACATAAAATAGCGCCGTGTCGCGAAGTAATGCAAGCGACCTTTCCTTTTTGCGTTTTTGTTCTTTTATCTTTTCGTCGTCAATTTTAATTTCGGGAAGTGGCATATGCACGCGCTCTGCCAAAAACTTAACTGCATCATTAAAATCAAGCGATTCCATTTCCATTATGAAACTTATTACATCACCAGACTTGTGGCAACCAAAACAGTAGTAAAACTGTTTCATTGAGTTTATGGTAAAACTTGGTGTTTTTTCGTGGTGAAAAGGACAACACCCCCAAAAATTGCCACCGCGCTGTTCTAAACGCATATACTTTTCGGCAACGGAAACAAGGTCGTTTTTACTCTTTAATTCATCAATAAATCTTGAATCAAACCCTTTCATACTACAACTCCCAAGCCTCTGGTATGTAAATACCCTCAAACACTTTAACTGCCACCGAATCGCTCATACTTGATATGTAATCGCATATAGCCGTGTCAATTCCATCTTTTTCTATAATTGCACGATAAAATAAAGGTAATTCATTACTATTTTTCTTGAAGTATTCGTAAAGCGATTCCATCATCCTTTCGCTCTTTTGTTCTGCCCTTATTATTCGCGCCGACTTATAAACCTTTTCAAACATAAATGCGCGTAGTTCTTCGGTTGCTTCTTTTACCCCTACTTGCATTTCTACCTTGTTTTTGCCTTCGCTCTCTAACCTAATAGAATCAATCATTTTGTTTATGCGCTTGCTTGAACTATCGCCAAGTTCGTTTATTACTTCTTTAGGCAAATCGCTTGGCAATATAAACCCACTCTCTAACGCATCATCAATGTCGTGGTTAATGTAGGCAATTCTATCGGCAATAGAAACTGCTTTCCCTTCTAATGTTTTTGGGCATAAATCACTTTTATGGTTTACTATTCCATCAACCACTTCGCGCGTTAAGTTTAACCCTAATCCGTCGCGCTCTAAAAACTCTACCACCCTGCCCGATTGAATATTATGCTTAAATCCGTTAGGGTTAAGTTTGTTAAGCATACGCTCGCCCGAATGACCAAATGGCGTATGCCCAAGGTCGTGCCCTAAAGCGATTGCTTCAGTTAAATCTTCGTTTAAGGCAAGTGTTCTTGCAATACTACGCGCAATTTGGCTAACGGTTAAGGTGTGGGTAAGCCTTGTTCTAAACCTATCTCCGTCAGGCGCAAAAAACACTTGGGTTTTATTCTTTAAGAAACGGAACGATTTAGAGTGAATAATCCTATCCCTATCGCGTTGAAACTCCGTGCGCATAGGGCAAGGCTCTTCTGCCGTTTTTCTGCCCACGGTGTTTGCCGATTTAAATGCATAGGGCGATAAAAAGGCGTTTTCTTTTTCAATAGTTCTTTCTTTCATAATAGTTTTTCCGTTCTTAAAATTATTTCTACATTTATTTATACCACCAAATCCCCCAAAAACCCTTTTTTAAAATTATAATTTTATTTAAATATTTATATAATAAGCATTTTTTTGTTTTTACCATAAAAAAATTAGCCAAGAAATCTTGGCTAATTTATATTCTATTTTACTTTTCAAGCAAAGGTTTTAAGAACTTGCCAGTTGCGCTTTGGGGGTTTAAAGCAAGTTGTTCGGGTGTGCCTGTTGCCACCACCGTGCCACCACCAGAGCCACCTTCTGGGCCAAGGTCTATAATATAATCGGCAATTTTGATTACATCTAAATTATGTTCAATAACTATAACGGTATTGCCACCCTCTTGCAAGCGTTTAAGAACTTTGCAAAGGTTATCTACATCATAAGAGTGTAGGCCTGTGGTGGGTTCATCTAAGATGTAAAGAGTTTTACCCGTTGAACGCTTTGAGAGTTCGGTTGCAAGTTTAACGCGTTGCGCTTCGCCACCAGATAGTGTTGTTGAACTTTGCCCAAGTTTTATATAGCCAAGCCCAACATCTTGCAATGTTTTAATTTTGTTATAGATAGTGTTTATAGGCTTAAAGAATTCGCAGGCTTCATCAACCGTCATATCAAGCACTTCGGCAATGTTTTTGCCCTTATACTTAACTTGCAAGGTTTCACGGTTATAGCGATTACCCTTACAAACTTCGCAAGGCACATAAATATCTGGTAAGAAGTGCATTTCAATTTTTATTATGCCATCACCCTCACAATGTTCGCACCTACCACCAGAAACATTAAAAGAAAATCTTCCTGCTTTATAGCCACGCTCTTTAGCGTCGGGGGTTTGAGCAAACAATTCACGAATAAGCGAAAACACGCCCGTATATGTTGCAGGGTTGCTCCTTGGGGTTTTGCCTATGGGCGCTTGGTCAATAGCGATAACCTTATCAAAATGCTCTGTGCCTGTTATTTCATCATAGTCCCCTTCAATTGCTTTTGCGCGCATAAGTTTAGTTGAAAGCGCAGGCAAAAGCACTTCGTTTACAAGTGAACTTTTACCGCTACCCGAAACACCTGTTACTGCCGTAAACAGCCCCACAGGGAAAGAAACGGTTATATCTTTAAGGTTGTTTTGGCGCGCGCCTTTTACCGTTAAAAGTTTATCGCCAACTGGCGTTCTGCCCTTTGGCACGGCTATTTTTCTTCTGCCCGATAAATAGTCGCCAGTAATTGAACGCGGTTCATTGATAATATCTTGAACACTACCTTGCGCCACTATTTCGCCACCGTGCACGCCTGCTTTTGGACCGATATCAACAATATAATCGGCACTGCGCATTGTGTCTTCATCGTGCTCTACAACAATTAAGGTATTACCTAAATCGCGCAACCGTTTTAGTGTGGCAAGTAGTTTTTCGTTGTCGCGTTGGTGTAGGCCTATGCTTGGCTCATCTAAAATGTATAGCACACCAGTTAGCCCACTACCTATTTGAGTTGCAAGCCTAATTCGTTGCGCTTCGCCACCAGATAATGTTGACGCGCTACGCGATAGTGTTAAATAGCCAAGACCTACATTTATTAAGAAGTTTAGCCTTGCTTTTATCTCTTTTACAATAGGCTCTGCAATAAGGGTTTGTGTGTTGTTTAGCGATAAGTTTTCAATAAAATCATAAAGTGATAAAATATCCATATCGGTAAGTTCGGCAATATTCTTACCGTTTATCAAAACTGCCAAAGCATTTTTGTTAAGCCTTTTACCACCACAACTTTCGCACGGTTTAACTTTCATATAGCGTTCTATTTCCATTTTGGTATAGTCGCTTGTAGTTTCCCTATATCGCCTTTCAAGGTTGGGGATTATGCCCTCCCACGCGCTCATATAACTGCCATTAAAAGTTCTGGTGTTATATTCCATTTCTATCTTTTCGCCACCGTTGCCGTATAGTAGCATATTATAAATATCTTTGGGTAAATCTTTAACAGGCGTGTCAAGTGAAAAGCCGTAATGCTTTGATAGTGAATTAAAGTTCATTTCTGCCATTTTGCCACTATCTAAGTTCCAGCCAGTAACCGTCATTGCGCCTTCGCGAATACTCTTATTTGGGTCTTTAACAACAAGGCTTTCATCAATAATGTTTCTAAAACCAAGCCCCGAACACTCTGGGCAAGCACCGAACGGATTATTAAACGAAAATAGCCTTGGCTCAATTTCTTCAATGCTAACCCCACAATCAGGGCAAGAAAACTTGGTTGAAAAAAGTTCGCTTTCGCCATCTAATTTTTCTATAACCACAAGCCCTTCGGCAAGTTTTAGGGCAACTTCAATGCTATCGGCAAGCCTTTTTTCAATGCCCTCTTTAACTATAAGCCTATCAACAACTACGCTTATGTTATGCTTGATATTTTTATCAAGCGATATTTCTTCGTTAAGGTCGTAAACTGCGCCGTCAATAGAAACCCTTGAATAGCCACTTTTTTTGTAGCCTTCAAGTTGCTTTTTATATTCGCCCTTTTTGCCACGAACTACGGGCGCGTTTATAAGTATTTTAGTGTTTTTTTCATACGATAAAACTTTATCAACGATATCATCAACCGTTTGGCGTTTTATTTCTTTGCCACAGTTTGGGCAATGTGGCGTTCCAACGCGCGCAAAAAATAACCTAAAATAATCGTATATTTCGGTTACCGTGCCCACAGTTGAGCGTGGGTTATGTGATGTGGTTTTTTGGTCAATTGATATTGCAGGCGATAACCCTTCAATAAGGTCTACATCAGGCTTTTCCATTTGACCTAAAAATAGCCTTGCATAACTTGATAAACTTTCCACATACCTGCGTTGACCTTCGGCATAAATAGTGTCAAAAGCAAGGGTAGATTTTCCACTACCCGAAAGACCTGTAAACACAACAAGTTTATCTCTTGGCACGGTTAAATCAATGTTTTTTAGGTTGTTTTCTCTTGCGCCCTTTATTACTAAATAATCTTTCATACTACTTTCTCATTTTCGCTTTGAGTTTAGAAATAGTGTCGCGTATTTCAATGCACCTTTCAAAATCAAGGTTACTTGACGCTATTTTCATAAGTGCTTTTAGTTTTTCTATCTCTTCAGGAATATCTTGCTTTTTAATATCTTTCGTTCTATCGGCTTTTTTAGTTATTTCTAAACTATTAACCACAGCCTTTTCAATGGTTTTAGGTGTGATTCCGTGCTTTGCGTTATACTCTGCTTGCACCTTTCTTCTACGCTCAGTTTCCTTTATAGCCCTATCCATACTGCCTGTTATGGTATCGGCATACATAATAACTCTGCCCTCTGCGTTTCGCGCCGCCCTACCTATCGTTTGAATAAGCGAAGTTTCGCTACGCAAAAACCCTTCTTTATCGGCATCAAGTATCATAACAAGTTTTACTTCGGGTAGGTCTAACCCCTCTCTTAAAAGGTTAATACCACAAAGCACATTAAACTCACCACTACGAAGTGCCGAAACTATTTCAATTCGCTCCATAGTATCAATATCGCTATGCATATATCTAACCTTTACACCGTGCTCTTTTAGGTATTCGGTTAAACTTTCTGCCATTTTTTTGGTGAGCGTGGTAATTAAAACTCTGCCACCATCTGCCACCACTTTATTTATTTCAACTAAAACATCATCAATTTGGTTTTTGGTGGGCTTAACGGTTATTTCAGGGTCAATAAGCCCCGTTGGGCGAATAAGTTGCTCTACCACTTGCCCAGCGTTTGACAGTTCATATTTTGCAGGGGTTGCCGAAACGCAAACCATTTGCCCCACTCTTTTATCAAACTCATCAAAGGTAAGGGGTCTATTGTCAAATGCCGATTTAAGCCTAAAACCGTATTCCACAAGGTTTTGCTTTCTTGACCTATCGCCATTATACATTGCGCCTATTTGTGGAATAGTCATATGCGATTCATCAATAAAGGTTATAAAATCTTTTGGAAAGTAATCAAGCAAAGTAAAGGGTGGTTCGCCTATACTTCTGCCGTCAAAATACCTACTATAATTTTCTATGCCACGGCAAAAGCCTATTTCCTTAATCATTTCAAGGTCATAATCGGTGCGCTGGTTTAAGCGTTGCGCTTCAATAAGTTTTCCACTTTCGTTAAAAAACCTAACTTCATCTTCTTTATCGCGCTCTATCGCTAAAACTGCTTTTAATAGTTTTTCGTGCTCAACGGCATAGTGGCTTGCAGGGAAAATTACTGCGTGCTTTAATTCGCTTATAACCCTACCAGAAACAAACTCCACTTCGCAAACTCTATCAATGGTATCGCCAAAAAACTCTACCCTAATTATTATTTCGGTGTTTGATGACGGGAATATGTCTACCGTATCGCCACGCACCCTAAATGATGAACGCGAAAAGTCTATATCGCGCCTTTCGTATTGCAAGGAAACCAACTTTCGCATAAGTTCGTTTCGCTCTAAATTATCGTTAGGTCTTAAACTTATGGCAAGCCTATAATAATCTTCGGGCGCGCCAAGACCATATATACACGAAACAGACGCAACTACAATAGTATCTTCTCTTTCTGCAAGCGAACAGGTTGCAGAGTGGCGAAGTTTATCTATTTCATCATTAATAGATAGGTCTTTTTCAATATAGGTATCGCTTGACGGTATGTAAGCCTCTGGTTGATAGTAATCGTAATAAGAAACGAAAAACTCAACACGGTTTTCTGGAAAGAACTCTCTAAACTCATTACAAAGTTGCGCCGCAAGCGTTTTATTGTGCGCGATAACAAGCGCGGGCCTTTGCACGCGCTCAATTACATTTGCCATTGTAAAGGTTTTGCCACTACCAGTTACGCCAAGTAGAACTTGTGTTCTAAGCCCATCATTAATGCCTTCAACAAGTTTTTCTATCGCTTCAGGTTGGTCGCCCTTTGGCAAGTATTTAGAGTGAATTTTAAACTTTCTCTTTTCCATACTAAAAAATCGCTTTTAACACTACGCCAACAATAAAACTCACTACTGCAAGCCCTACCGTTAAGCATAGCCTATAAATTAAGTTCCGTTTTCTTTTTTGCTTTTCCCTTAAAAAGCCTTTGCCCTTTTCTAAAAGGTTTATACAATACACTTCTTCGCCGTGACGGTCGGTATACACAAAATCTATATACTTATCTTGCGAAAGCGCGTTGATAATTTCAGTTAAACTTGCGCTACTAAAACTAAACCTTTCGCACGCGTTTATGATATCGGCAGGGCTAACAAGAAGTGATGTTTTGCCGTTTGCAAATGTGTAGATAGCAGTCATTACTGCGCTTTCTTTCATAGAGAGCATTTTTATATACCCCCTAAAAGTTTTATTATTAGCGCAAAACTAAATGCAAATATTCCGCCTACCACTCCACCCAAAAATGAGTATATAAAATATCGCTTTACTGCCTTTGTTTCTTTTTCAGTTTCTTCTTTTCGGCTTTCAAAAATAAGCCTACCTTTTGGCAAGGGCGATAAGCAAACTTGCTTTTCGTCGTAATACTTAACGCTTATATACTCCCTTTCGCAAAGCGAATAAACGCACTCTTTTAAGCCTTGTTCATCAAGCCCAAACTCTTTGGGTAAGTTTATGAGTAGTTCTTCGGTATCAAATACTTTGTAGCCTGTATTTTCGCACGAAGCAGTTATATAATTTAATAGGGCAAAACATCTTTTATCAAGCATAGGTCACCTTCTCAGTATTATTTTGCCTATTTAATTTACTGCTTATTCATATTATAACACAATTACATTTTCCTTGCAATAATTGTTAAAATCAATTAACACACTTTTACCTTGATATTTTTATAAATTAGTTGTATAATGTTTTTAACAAAAAACAAGGGATTTTATATGTTTAATTTTTTTGTGCAAAACAAAAGTAATAACGGTAAGTTTTATATTACGGGTGGCGATTATAACCATATCAAAAGCGTTTTAAGGTTAAAGGTTAACGATAGTGTTTTAGTTAGCGCCGAAAATACAAACTACCTATGTAAAATATCGGGCTTTACCGAAACGGAAGTTGTTTTAGATATTTTAGAAGAAAACTACTTAGATACTTCTTTGCCTATTGAAATATACCTTTTTCAAGGCCTTCCTAAAAGCGATAAGTTAGAACTAATTATTCAAAAAGCCGTGGAACTTGGTGTTAGCAAGATTGTTCCCGTTGAAATGCAATTTTCAGTTGCAAAAATAGAAGAAAAGAAAAAGGAAAGCAAAACGGCAAGGTTTAATGCTATTGCCGAAAGTAGCGCAAAACAATGTAAGCGCGCTTTCGTGCCAGAAGTTTTAGCGCCACTTACATTTAAGAGTGCGCTTGAACTTTGCGATAAACTTGACCTTTTAATAGTCCCCTACGAATGCGCATTAGGTATGGAACAAACTAAACTTGCCTTATCTAAAATTAAAAGTGGGTTTAAAGTTGGGGTTATGATAGGTCCAGAGGGTGGATTTAGCGAAAAGGAAATTGAACTTGTTAAAGAAAAATCTAACACTCAAATAATATCACTTGGCAAGCGAATATTAAGAACGGAAACGGCAAGTATTACTGTCCTTTCAATGCTTATGCTATATGCCGAAATTAATTTATAAACTTAAAACTAAAAAGCCGTGGCTAACTGCCACGGCTTTTAATTTATTTTGTTTCTTCTTTTGCTTTATTTTTATTAACCAAGTATCTAACTAAAAATGTTAAGCCCACCACTAAAACGCAAACTACAAGCGCTGCTATAAATATGTTTTGGTTGGGAATAAAAGTTTCAGTTCCGTCGTTACCTATAATGGTTTCGGCACTTTTCAAAACAAGCGCGCCTATTGCAGGGCCTATAACACCAGGGATTAGCACTTGCCCAACAATTCGTATGCCTTGCAAAGCACCTGCTTTGCCTTGTGGGGTGTAATCCCTTATCATTGCGCCAAACACAGCCATACCCGTTAAGTAGCCTATCATCATTAAAAGTGAGCCGATAAACACCAACGCCACTTGAGTAAATATTGATAAAACTATGTAGCCCACGGCAAGTGAAATTAGCGCAGGGATTATTGATGGGAAAAAGCCTACCTTATCGTAATACCTACCATAAAATGCCGTTACTATTCCTGCTATTATAATTGCAGGTGCCATTATTAAAACATAGTTTTCAAGCGATAACGAAACTTCGTAATAAATAATTAGGTATGGCATAAATATTTGGATTGATATTCCAAACACGGCAAAGGCTAAAATGGTTGCATATAGTGTTAAATTACTTTTTATGGTAGATGGCTTAAATCCGTAAATTATGTTTTTGAAATAGTTTTCGTTGCCATCTTTTTTTACTTGTGGTTCTTCAATAAGGAAAAAACTTAATGCGCCTATTAAAATTACAACTGCGCCTATTATTACAAAAATCAAAGTCCAACTTTGCGCCTTTTCCAAATCAAAAAACATAAACCCACCAAACACCACGATAATTGCCATAAGTGGCATCATAGCGTTTATGCCTTCAACCTTGCCCCTACCCGTATCTTCAGTTGAATCGGTAAGCCACGCGTTAAAGCACGCGTCGTTTGCAGTTGAACCAAAAAAGGTCATAACACAATCTAAAATTATTGTAAAGGTAATACATAGCGCAGATACCGATACTGCCGTTGGGAAAATTGCGCCTATAATATCAACTTTAACAAGCGCAAACAAAAGTATTGAAATACCCCATAAAATATAGCCTAGCCCTATGAATATTTTGCGCTTGCCAACCTTATCGGAAAGCGCGCCTATAAAAATGGTGGTTAGCGTTGCAGTTACTGCCGATAACGAAACCATAAGCGATATTTGGCTTGCGCTTGCGCTAAACATTTTGTAGATAAACACATTAAAATACATATTCTCTACAACCCACGCAACTTGACCTATTAAACTAAATAATACAAGTGCCACCCAAAACTTTTTAGATTTAGTCATTTTTTATCACCTTTCTCTTTTTAACTTTTATACCCCAACTTTGTTTTAATGCCATTATATCTTCCCAAATATTTTTGTTCCCACTAATATAGGGGTAAGTATCTTTCATATAGTTAATCATTAGCATAACTTTAATGAGTTTAATGGCATCTAAAACGAAAGTATTAAGCGAAGTAATTTTTCTAATTTCCGTGCCGTTAGGCTCTAAACCTTTGAGGCAAAGTCCGTGCGCCTTTACTACCTTTTGCACCTTGTCAAAATGCATAGCCATAAAACCCCTTCCTTCGGCTTCTTCCACACCACACTCAAAACTTCTATTAAAATCGGTAACTTCAATCCTATCGCCATAGTTTACAAATTGAATACCAAACACAAACGAATCGTATGGATCAATATAATACTTATCATCACGGGCATTACGATAGCCTGCATCAAACTCTAAATAAAAAATATCTTCATACTTTGGCGAAGTAAAATAGTGGCTATATTTACTACTATCTTTATTATTAACATCATAAATAACGAAATGGTTTTTTCTATCTTCAAAAAACCTTTTCATATTATAAAAATCTTCTCTTATGCCCATACTCTCACCTATTCTTAAAATATTATACACCACCAAAGCCCTAAAATCAACACCAAAAAAGCAAGGACTTTCATCCTTGCTTTTTTAATTAACAATGTGTGTATTATATAATAGAGATATGCAAATATTTTCAAATATCTGCCGATTATCTTTTAGGATTAGAAGATTAAAAAAACACCCGATTATTCGGGTGTTTTTTTATAAGACATACTCTATATTTATAATATTGCAAACAATGCTACAAATAATGCAAAGCATAGCGCCATTGAAAGAAATGCTAAACCCATTGAGCCACCGCGCCAACCAATAGCGTTGCCGTTTGTATCAAATACTCTTTCAAGTTGTTCGCCAGATACAAAAATCAAATATACCAAGCAGAATAAATCTACTATAATTGCAATAACATATCCCCACCAAGGCACATTTACTAAAATTGTTAATACTGCTATGCCAAATTGTTGATAATCAGGAACATTAACGAACACATAAGCAAGCACACCTGTAGGCAATAAAATACCTATAACAACCATTATAGCATTTACAATTTTATTTTCTCTTGGGGTAGAAACAATATAGAGAAATGCAATTAACATTAAAGCACCAGCTACAATAAACCAACCCATTTTTTATTTCTCCTTTAATTATTTAAGGCAGCCACGCAAATTATTAATTTGCATTTTAATATTAGGTGTAGTATTTGTAATCATTGCTTTCATAATAGTAGGATTACTATTTTGGAACATCATATTAATAGACATAGTTATTGCACTTAAATATACGCGCGCAGTATTATCTAATCCACCTTGTTGTGCAAGCGCATTACCTATTTCTTTACAATTATTAATCTCTGATTGAACTGCACCCTTTGCTAAAATATTAAGACTTCCTTCTAACTTAGTTAATAAATCGTTAAGCGAAAGTTCATTATAATTAATTTTTTCTACAACTGGTTGACTTTCAACCTTTTTTGCAGCCTTTGTTACAGCTTTTTGCGTAGAAGTAGTTTGGATTGGCTCATCAATAATACCTGCTTCTTCTTTTAACATATCTACAGGATTAATATTATATTTTTTTACATATTTATTATATTCTTTTGTTTTTCCAGCTATACAAAGCCTATCCATTTCATATTTTTTTGCTTTTTCTAAACCATTAATTTTATCTTTTAATGCCTTTCTTCTTGCAAAAGCAGTTTTTGGGGTTGCGTCATATTCTTCTTGTAAAACAACCTTTCTGTTATCAAAATCCTTTACAATTTTACTTAAAGCATACATTGCGTCGTGATATATGATTATGCTTTCCCTTGCAGCAACTCTATCTAACTTTTTCTTATGTAATAGCTTTTTCTTAAAGTCAAAAAATCCGATAGAGCCATATTCATATTTTAATTTTTCTCTATAAACTTTTAATTCATCTAATTCTTCAGAATAGAAAAGTGCGTGTTTAACTCTAAAATTAATAATAGAGTTCATTTGCGCGCAAATAAAATCGCCCACTTCATACTTAACTTCAGGTGACAACTTTTTATATATATTTAAGCAAAACAAAATTCTTTTACTATAATTCTTATAAAACTTAAAGAGTTCAACTTCGCCATAATTTTTGTTGTTCATTATTGAATCCCACAAATCTGCAATAGATGCCCTTTGTCCCTTAACTTCAATAATAAGAGAGTTCATAAAACTTACAGCAGTAAGTTCATCTTGAGTAGCCCCACTACTTACAACTTCCTTGGCTTGCGAATATACTATTTGTGAACCACAATAACAGCAATTTGCGCCCGATTTGCCTTCTTCTATTTTTAAGCTTGCGCCACAAGAAGGACATGCAATTCTTTTTACCATCAATTTTCTCCTTTGTTTTTTAGTGTCTCTCACTTTTTTCAACATTATATCAAGTCTTATAAGACTTGTCAAGTATTATAAGACTTATTTTTAATATAATAATATTATGATGTTTAAAAATAGAATTAAAGAGTTAAGAGAAACAAAAAAACTAAGCCAAATGCAACTTGCCCTTAAAACTGGCATAAGTCAATCGGCAATAGCAAAATGGGAACTTGGCAAAACTGAGCCTACTGCCAGCGCTATTATTACGCTTGCAAAGTTTTTTGGCGAAACAACCGATTATCTTTTAGGATTAGAAGATTAAAAAAACACCCGATTATTCGGGTGTTTTTCTTTTATGGCTTTATTATATTAATCTTTTTTCTTGAAACTCATAGTCATACCAAACACTATGATAATGCTAAATACTGCAAAGCCCGTGGTTGCTATAACAAGTTTGTTTTCTTCAATAATAGATTTAATATCTTTTTGCTCTGGCGCACTTTCGGGGGCATCTGGCGAAATAATTTCGGTGCTATCATCTGGTGATGGCTCTGGTTGAACTATGCTACCACCTTCGCCACCTGCGTTTGGTGGTGCAGGCGAAGTTACTTCGTATTCAACAGACACTTCTAAAGTGGTTGAGTATTCAATTTGAAGATAAAGTGTTGCCTTATAAAAACCTGCTTGAGTGTAATCGGTAGTAGTAGCATAAGTATCGCTTGCAGTTTCTTTATACAAGTATTCCACATAAGGTCCACCAAAATCTTGGTCAGAAGTACCAAAGTGGAAATTATTCATACAAGTTTTTTCAACTATTGCCGTGTTAAACAAGGTAGTTCCATCACTAACTAATTCGCCACTTGGTGCTAAAAGTTGATAGGTATATGTTTCGTTACAACTATCGCATATTCCTGAAATGGTGTTAGCATCTTCATCAGCAACGGCATTACTATATGAGCATTTTGTGTTAGAAAAACCTGCATAGGTATCGCTTGTTAATGAAAACTCCATACCGTCAATAGCATCTAAGCCACTTTCGGTTACGCCATTTATATTAATTTCGCTACAATGGAAAAGGCTTTGCTCTCCGTTAACAGTTATGGGCTTATCGGTAT
Organism: Clostridia bacterium; assembly: GCA_017467345.1. Taxonomy (GTDB): domain Bacteria; phylum Bacillota; class Clostridia; order Christensenellales; family Borkfalkiaceae; genus UBA1259. The sequence goes on along the minus strand of JAFTSI010000017.1, from coordinate 8,039 downwards.
TGATTTCTTTAATTCTATAATTACCTACGGGCAACTTATAGATAAACATCCAGCCATCACTTGTCATTTCATAACAGTCGTAAGCAAACGCGCTTGTAGATAAATCTAAATCAAACAAACTTAAAACGGTGGTAGAACTGTTATCAAGGTTAGTAATTTCAAAACTAACTTGTGCATCACTTGTATCGCTAACAGATTCGCCGTTTAAGTCAAACGACTTTGATATCGCAAAGTTAACACCAGTTAGGTCCCTAACCTTTTTAACTGCGTTATCATATTTAGTAATTACATTATGGTCAACACCGTTGTCGTGGTGGTCAACCATATAAATTAGTTCATCATAAAACTGTGCGTCGCTTAAATTATACTTAATGCGGTCAATATCATTAATTTGTTGCATAACCGCCGCCGCGTTATCAATAGTAATATCGCTTTCGTTTGGTAGCGCGTTAATTTTTTCAGCAACATCACACACCAAACAGTAATCGGCACTTAAAGAGCAATTTGAGTGTTCAACTGCGCGCGCCGTGTTGGAATTAAGCCATGCAAACGAAATTATAGCCAAAACTATTGTAAGAAAAGATATCAAAGAATACTTTAATCTTTTGGTCATAATTCACTCCTAAAAAATCATTTCTTATATTTTAACTTATTTTTGTTATATAATCAATACCCTTTTTTATTTTTTAATAAAAAAACGCTCATTAAACAATGAGCGCAAGCATTAATAACGCACTAAACAAAGTAGGCACAGATATAATTAAGCCATACTTAATAAAATCACGATATCTAAGTTTAATCTTTTGCTTTTTGAGTAGGTTAGTCCACATAATCCCTGCAAGCGCGCCTATGGGTGTTAGGTATGCGCCTATGTTAGAGCCTATAACGGTAGCAAACACCGCACGGCTAAGTTCCACACCATTTAGACCTTGCATTATGGGGCAAAATAAAACGGTCATAGGAATATTGTTTATTAGGTTTGCCGTTAAGTATGATAGCACTCCGTATTTAAGCACAGTGTCATCAGCACCTAAAAGTTTGCCAAGTTCTGCCGTAATGCCCTGCTCTTTAAAAGCAAGAATAATGGTAAACATTGAAAGCACAAATGGAACTAATTGCCAAGGCTCGCGCTTTAAGGTGTGAGTTATAACCGTTAACTTCCTTTTCTTAATTAAACATAAAATCATTATAACGGTAACAAGCCCTATCGCGCTAACGAAAGCGACCACCCACATCTCTATACCTATATAACTGCCTATTGCAAGCACTATGGTTGCGCAGGCTAAAAATATAACACCTATTATTAAAAATGCTTTATGCTCAATAACCACTTGTTCGCACTCTGCGTCCATAGGCTTTTTAAGTTTACGCTTAAAGCATATGTATAGCATAACAAAAGCCACTATTGACGCTATAATCGTTGGCAAAACCATTACCTTTAAGTATTCTAAAAAACTAATTCCGTAAGTGGTGGCAACGAACACATTTGTAGGGTTGCCTATAATTAGCATCATACTTGCCGTGTTAGCCGCAACAAACTCACCTATTAGGTATGGCAACGGATTAATTTTCGCGTGCTTTGCAAAGTAGCATATAAAGGGCGTAAAGGTCAAAACAATAACATCATTTGATGTAAACACCGTAAGCACCGATACCGTTATATAAAGCACGGTAAAAAGTTTTAGTTGGCTATGCTTTGCAAGGTTTAACGCCTTAACTGCTAAAAGCCTAAAAAATCCCACTTCATCAAGGAACACCGAAAGCAAGGTCATTGATATAAATAACACTAATATTTTAAGTGGGTTTATAGCCGTGTTTAAGGTAAGTTCTTGCCATAAATAACTTAAACTTACGCGTTTAGTTATAAGCATAATAATTGCGCCTATAAGCGCAATCACCCAATAACTTTCAACGCTAAACTTTTTAATTTTGATTTGTGGAAAGAATAATATTGCCATAACCATAGCAACACAAGTTAATCCACCAATTACCGATACTAAAACCATATATAACCTTTTCCGTTATGTATTCTACTCCTATTTTTTTATAAAGGCAACGATTTAACAAAAAAACACTTGCAATTCGCAAGTGTTTTTACTGCTATTCAATTATTTCAATAACTTCGTATTCTTCGTTACTATTCTTTTTAGTTTTCTTAACGATATAAACGATAAAGTGTATTAATATAAACGCAAAAAACATAAACTTGTTTATCGCATATTTTACATCTATTCTTAAACTGTTATATTTTTCGTTTTTGCTGCCAAATAAAATTATTAAAAGTGTAGTTTCGGCAATAACAAACAAACTATATATTATCACAAACACATTTGACAAAGCGTTCACGCTAAACCTTGTAACCTTATAAAATCCAGGCAAGCCTTCGTCGCCATAATGAGTGTTTGTATAATATATTTCGGTGCAATCTTCGTTATAAACTAACCTTACTATATATCGGCTACCCGTTTTTATCGTTTCTGCCCTATCTGGATACAAATCGCACTCATAAAAGTTTTGGTTAATATTTTTAGTGTAGTTGCCTAACCAATCTTTTGATTTTGTTTTATCTTTCGCGTTAAAATAATCACCACCAAAATTATATCCGTTTCTAACGGCTATCTTTACAGCATTTGTTTGAGAACCAGGGTATAATTGATATAACTCATCTTTTGTTTTAAAATTAGGCGGCAACTCTTTATAGTTAAATAAGTATAAAGCCACCTCGTTTTTAGAGTAATACCTTTCCCCTTTTTTAACTCCAACTCGCGTAGTTAACGAAAGAACACCAAGTATCACCGTTAAAATTAAAACAAAAATAAAGGCTATTCTAATTAACGAAATCTTTTCTTTTTCTATTTTCATTTTCCTTTTACCTATTACAAACAATATAAACTAAAAACCACTATGCATAGTGGTTTTTTAATCACAGTTTTTTAAAATAACTTCTTGGTTTTACAAGCAAAATTAAAAAGTCTATAAACACTCCAACTCCACTAAGCCCACCAGTAAGTGCCCATATAATACCTGTAAAAAACTTGCCTTCGTAAAACCTATGCGCGCCAAGCCAACCTAAAAATAAACAAAGTAATAGCGCAACACCTTTACTCTTTTTGCCCTTTACACCATCACCATTAAAAACTTCTTTGGTTTCCCTTATAATTTCTTTAATGATAGTGGGTTGCTCTTGAGTAGCAGCCGTTTCTTCGTTTTCGTCTACGAACACACTACCACAATACTCACAGGTATAAGAGCCAAAATCGTTAGCCTCAATGGGCGCACCACATTGTTTGCATTTCATTAGTCTCATATATAGTCCCCTAAAACAATTTCCGTTTATTATTATATACCAAAACTCCCTTTGCTGTCAATAATGCACCTATGTATTTATTTAACCACCTTATACTCTGCAAGGGTTTTGGCGGCATCTTCGCCTATTAAATTAAGCGCACGGTTGTTGTAGTGTGGGCCAAATTCGTTTGGGTTTAGGTATTCACTCTTTTCAGATAGCATAGTGCAAATATCGGTAAGCATTATAAAATCGTTATCCACCTTTGGTGCTTTATCTTGCGCGCGCATTATAACTTCATCATCATACCTATTCGCGTTAGGTGCCCAATCGGCATATTCGGCAAAATACCCAACCTTTATTATTCCAAACTTATCAATCCCCAAATCCTTTTTAAGTCCGTTTTTAAGGGCGATTAAAGCCGATAAATAATATTCTTCACTCTTTTTTAGTAGCGCATCCGATTCGCCTTGTAGCCACACGAAATATATTTTACCTACGCAAAACTTTTCTTTGGCCTTTGCAATACCTTTTCGGCTCTTTTCTATTAGCGCATTATACCTATTAGTGCCTACTGCCCACTCACTAATATTAGTGCTACCCCTTGCACAATGTAATGCAACAACTTTATTTTTCCTTTTAGCATACGCATCACAAAACGCAGGAACAAGCGTTCCACTACCGTTTGGCAACAAATAACTATCGCCTATTTCTTCGCCTACTGGGTCTTTAAGCACAACCAACTCGTCAGTTAAATACCTATACTCAAAACAAGTGGGCGCAATAGCCGTGCTAATTTCACCGCTTGCGCCTTGCATATTACTCTGCCCACTAAAAATAATTATGTCTATCTTTTCTTTCATAGTTTAAGTAAACCTTATAATTTTCCCTTTAAGCCCTTTTCAATAATTTCCGTTAAAAAGTCGTTTATGCTATAAGCATAGTTTTCGTTCTCTTTTATTTCGTTTACTTTCGCCCTTATCTTTTTATACATTGTTGGTGGTAGCCTTAATGGAAAGGTAACCTTTTGAGCCGTTGGCGTTTTTGTTTTATTCATATCATACTCTCCATTTTGTAATAATATCAAAGCAATATCACACTAAACACATCATCATAATTCAAAAATAATATAGTTTAAAGCAATATGGTTTAAAACAATATAGTTCAAAAACAATCTCAAAATAGTTTAAAACACACTCTCAAAACCTTATTGCCAAACTGATATCATAATATTATAGTGTTATGATATCATATATCTAATAAAAAGTCAAGGATTTCAAGGATTTCAAGGATTTGTTATGTTATAGTTCAAATCCAGGTGTGGGAAAGTTTTACCATACCTTGACTTAAAGTGTGTGGGACAAAATCTATCGTGGGATTTTCTAAAACATTGCACTAAAAAAGACCTATAAAAGCGTGAAATGTCTTATAGGTCTTAATTTTTGCTATAAAACGCCGATTTTAGCATGAAAATAAAAAAATATAGGTCTATAAGCAAAATACTTATAGACCCATACTTGTGCGTGTGTGGGACTAAATCTCGTTTTTAGGGTATGTGTGTGGGACAAAAAGTATTTTTTAGATCAAATCCGCAAAAGCTTTTGTTCTTATGACCTTGTTTATATAGTTAAAATCAATTGTTTTGTTGATTGAATCATAAGGAACACTAATCTTAATCTCTGCCAATCTATCAGCATTTATTTTACGTCCATAATTAAACCTAAAAATATGTTGTTCAATTAAAACCTTAAAATATAATCCTTCATACAAATTTAATTGTTTTTGTTTGAATTTCAGAACCAAAACATCCGAAGTACACACAATCGGCGTTTCATGATAAAAGCAAACTCCAACAGAACCATTTTTTGCTAAAGACAAACAATTAGCAGGAAAAATTGTTGCCTCGAATCCCATCAATTCTATCTTAGCCTTTACGCCATTATTAAATCTACCCGAACTTACAAAAGCAATATTTCCTGTTTTGCATTTTTTTGCATCTTCTTCTGATATATACGTTCCAGATAATGAATCAAATAAATCTAACAACAAAAACTCTTTTTCTTTTACTTTGTCATTATTGCTAATACTTGGTAATGCACTTATTTTTTCATATCCCTTAAAGTTAGTCACAAAATCAGGTATTTCATTAATACTAGGTATTAGAATATCACCTAATGTTGAATTAGCCTCTCTCCCAAAAGCAGAATAACGAAATTGATTTTCTTTAATCACTAAAGAGTAATATATTCTTTGCATTAAACTCATTTCTACTTTAGGTGATAAAATTGCAACATTTTGCCCATTATAATATTCTTGAAATTGCACATTTGCCGTTAAACGTCCTTCACCACCAAGGGGAACAGATATTGTGTTAGTCGGATTTTCTTTTATCGAAAATTGCTTTTCACAAATTAAGTCTATCCCATGATTTTTTGATGTTCTTGACACAAATAAAATAGGTTGTTTGTTTACTTCTACTGTTTTATTTTTATCCAATTTACTTCCATAAGATATATTGAACAACGTATTAAGCTTCTGCATCTTCTTCTCCTATTTCTTCAAACCTAGAAGAGTATAATGCCTTGTATACAAAATATTCTTCAACTGCTCTTTGAAACTTTTTCTCGTTAATTTGAGAATAATCAGGTTGTAGGTATGCTTCAGCGCACCATTCATCTTTCGCCGTAACAGCTTTTAAAATACTAAAATCTTTTATTTCTTCTCTATTTCTAAAGCTATTTACCCAAAGCGCCTTCTTTTCTTCCCATTTTTTATTTCTATCTATTCTTCCAGAGTTCCTAGAAACCACAAACCCATCATCTCTACAATAACCAAACCAAGATTTTATTTGAGAATTATGTGGTCTATGTGCTTCAAATATAACAATAGCGGTGACCGTTCCTACAGGATAAAATAAGGTTGTTGGCATACTCATCACACCTAATAGTGTATGCTTTTCTAAAATCTTCTCTCTTTTTTCAACTTCTTTATCAAGTAAAGAACAAACACAGTTTATTGGAATAATAGCTAATCCTAAACCACCAGGTTCAAGTAAATTAAGCATATTCAACACAAAATCTAACTCACTTCCTCCATCATCTGTTTGACTATATGGTGGATTCATAAATGCAATAGTCGGTTTGTGTGTTGATTTTACCTTAGCAAATATTTCTTTATCAAAACAACTTGCATTATAAAGATTCGATTTTCCATCCCCTCTAATTATCATATTGGCTGCTGCTAACGTAAACATTTTTGATTCACTTTCTATTCCAATGAGCTGATCTCTTCTTATTCGTCTCTGAATTTGTGGATCATCAGTTTTTGAAAGCATGCTATTCATAGCACTTATTAAAAAGCCACCAGTACCACAACAAGGGTCAATTATCCTATCATTGACACCAATATTCGCTAGTTCACAAAACAAATCAGTAATATGATTTGGCGTTAAAACAATACCCAACCCTTTTTTATTGCCATCCGTATATGAAAGAAATTCCTTATAAAACTCTCCAATGTAATCAAATGAATGTTCTGTATTTATAAATGGCCAAATTTCTGTTTTAACCTTTTCAATAATGTTCAAGAAATCCTTATCGTCTTTCTTGTTACTTGATAATTTATTTATACTTTCCAGACCTTGAAAGTTTCTCATCATTATTTTAACTTTTTCTTCTGGCATGCTTTCAATAGATTCCAATTTATTTCTTATTGACGTAAGCATAAGATTTAAAAGACTTTTAGGCGTAGTTGCTGTATTATAACTATCTGCAAAACTTTTTTCTGAAAGAGCAAGCAAAATTGCGCTAATAATTATCGGCTTCAATTCATCGGTAATTTTAATTGCTTCTCGAAGCGTCTTATGAATCGCCTTTGTGTTTTTCTTAATACTTTTAATATCATATTCTTTCTTTTCGTTAGTCCCTTTAATTATGCTAAGATATTCTTGTTTGCTACATATCTTTTCAATTTTCAACTCAATAGGACTAAATGACTCTTTTATCCATAAATAATTGCTTATTCTTAATGTCTCTTCACTTTCACCACTTACACCAACAGAAATTACATGAAATTCTTTTGATAAATATTTTCCATACAAAATCGCGCCGTCAACAGCATATTCAGCAAACTTGTCTAATGCTGCAGATTTGTGATTTGACGTTTTAGCTTTGCATTCTATAACTAATAAAACATCCGTTGAAAGCAGTTGAACAATAAACTCTGGTTTTCCCATGCCAGAACCTTTTTTGCTTGCAGATTTTAAAAGCTTTTGTATAATTGGATTATCACTTATTTGCTCTTCAACTATAACATTTTTATCATCATAATAACCTAAACTTTTAAAAATCTTGCGTGTCAATTGCTCCGTTTTTCTTTCATTAGACATTTGTTTTTTCCTCCTGAAATTCCATAATATCTTGTGGTTGACATTTTAAATATGCACATAGCTTTGAAATTGTTTCCGTGCTAACGCCCTTATTTGCTGTCATATTCGCCAAGGTTGCACTAGAAATTCCTGTATCTCTAATAATATCTTTTCTTTTAATATTTCTTCTGCGAATATAATCAGAAAACTTATAAAATACAATCAAAATAGCACCTCCTTGTTTTATTACTTATATAATAGCATAAAAGTTTAGTTTTGTAAAGTTATTTCTATTATTTTATTATATAGTTTATAATTCTAAATTATTTATAGGTTCAAATCACATCGTGGGAAAGTTTTAATATATATTGACTTAAAGTGTGTGGG
>JAFTSI010000016.1 GCA_017467345.1 Clostridia bacterium | reverse complement strand
TTCAATTCGTCTACCGTTAATTCGTGAAGTTCTTTCGTTTTCATTAACCTTCACCGCCTTCTTCTTTAATTTCTTCTACTACGGGTGCTTCCTTTTTAACAAACTTTGTTTTAACAGGGAGTTTGTGTCCAGCAAGTCTCATAGCCTCTTTTGCTATATCTTCGTTTACGCCTGCCATTTCAAAAAGTACTCTACCAGGTTTAACTACTGCTACCCAGTATTCTACTGAACCTTTACCACTACCCATACGGCTATCGGCAGGTTTCTTAGTTACAGGCTTGTGGGGGAATATGTCAATCCATACCTTACCACCACGCTTGATAAATCTTGTCATCGCTACACGCGCTGCTTCTATTTGGTTAGATTTAATCCAACCTGGTTCGGTAGCAACTAAACCGTAATCGCCGTAAGCAATCTTGTTGCCTTTGGTGCACTTACCGGTCATTCTGCCACGGTGAACTCTTCTTCTTTTAACACGCTTTGGCATTAACATAATTAAGCTTCGCCTCCTTCAACTTTCTTTTTGGGAGCGCCTATTACTTCGCCCTTGTAAATCCAGCATTTGATACCGATTACACCGAAAGTAGTATGTGCTTCGGCAAAACCGTAGTCAATGTCTGCTCTTAATGTTTGAAGCGGAATTGAACCTTCGTGGTATGCTTCGCTACGAGCGATTTCTGCACCGTCAAGTCTTCCTGCTACATTTACTTTGATACCCTTGATACCACTTCTCATTGACCTTGAAATTGCTTGTTTCATTGCTCTTCTGAAAGAAACACGCTTTTCAATTTGAGCAGCAATACCTTCAGCAACTAATTGAGCGTCGCTATCGGGCTTTTTAACTTCAGAAATGTTAACTGAAATTTGTTTGTTACCACAAACTTTAGCAACAGTTTTCTTAATTACTTCAATTTCTGCGCCTTGTTTACCGATAAGAACACCCGGTCTTGCAGTTTTAATGGTAATGGTTACCTTTAATGCAGCCCTTTCAATGTTGATATCAGAAATTGCAGCTTGATAATATTTTTTCTTTAAGATTGCACGAATTTCGTTATCTTCTTTAATGTTAGCGGCAAAATCCTTTTTGTCTACAAACCAGTGTGATGACCAGTCTTTAATAATGCCGACTCTTAAACCGTGCGGATTAACTTTTTGTCCCATACAACCCTCCTATGCCTTTGCATCTAAAACCACGGTGATGTGGCTGGTGCGTTTCAATATTCTATACGCTCTACCTTTTGATACAGGTCTTACTCTCTTTAAGGTAGGACCTTGGTCAGCGTAGCAAGCCGCTACGAACAAACTATCTTTGCTCATACCGAGGTTGTTTTCTGCATTTGCAGCTGCGCTCATTAATACCTTCTTAATGGGTTCGCTTGCAGACTTTGGAGTGTTTTCCAAAATTGCAACTGCTTCTCTGTAACCCTTGCCCCTAATAATGTCAAGAACTATTCTTACTTTATAAGGAGAAATACGAATGTATTTAGCAACTGCTTTGGGACGCCTATCTTTATTTTCCGCAATGCGTGCGGTTTTTTCTCTCATTCTTTTAGCCATTTTGACGCCTCCTATCTACCACCGGTAGCCTTGTCGCCACCGTGTCCCTTAAAGGTTCTGGTCGGAGCGAATTCGCCCAACTTGCAACCTACCATATCTTCGGTAACATATACTGGAACATGCTTTCTACCGTCGTATACTGCAATAGTATGTCCTACCATTTGTGGGAAGATTGTTGAACTTCTTGACCAGGTCTTTAAGACTTTCTTTTCGTTCTTTTCGTTTAATTCTTCTACTCTTTTTAAGAGTTTAGGTTCTACATAAGGACCTTTTTTAACGCTTCTACTCATCTCGTTCTCCTTAATTTATCCTTGTAATGATAAGTTTGTTGGAAGTTTTCTTATGCTTTCTAGTCTTGTGACCCAATGCAGGTTTACCCCAAGGAGTAACAGGACCAGGCATACCAACAGGCGACTTACCTTCACCACCACCGTGGGGGTGATCACAGGGGTTCATTACTACACCACGAACGGTGGGACGGATACCGAAGTGACGGGTTTTACCAGCCTTACCGATTCTAATGATTTCGTGTTCCAAGTTACCTACTTGGCCGATGGGTGCTTTACATGTTGCAAGAATGTATCTCATTTCGCCACTTGGCATCTTTAAGGTTACATACTTTTCATCTCTTGCCATAATTTGAGCGCTCATACCAGCTGCTCTTGCGATTTGACCGCCTTTACCAGGTTGCATTTCAATGTTGTGAACCATAGTACCAACGGGGATATCTTTAAGCATTAAAGCGTTTCCAACTTTGATATCTGCATCTGCGCCACTCTTAACCTTGTCGCCAACTTTAAGACCAACAGGTGCTAAGATGTAAGCTTTTGCGCCGTCTGCATATACCAAAAGTGCGATATTTGCACTACGGTTTGGGTCATATTCAATGCTCTTTACAGTTGCAGGAACACCGTCTTTACTTCTCTTGAAGTCAATAATACGGTATTTTCTTCTGTTTCCGCCACCGATATGACGAACGGTGATTTTACCTTGTGAGTTTCTACCACCCGATTTTCTTTGGTCTTCCAAAAGTGACTTTTCGGGCTTATTTGTAGTAATCTCATCGTATGCGCTAACAGTCATAAAACGACGCGCTGCCGATGTAGGTTTATATCTCTTTATAGCCATTATTTTGTCCCTCCTTCATTAAGACAACGAATCGAAGAATTCAATCGACTTGCTGTCTGCCTTGAGTTGAACTACGGCTTTTTTGTAATCAGGAGTGTATCCTTCATACTTGCCTTGTCTTTTCAACTTTCCGTGAACATTCGCCGTATTGACTTTTTCAACCTTTACGCCGAAGATTTCTTCAATAGCAAGCTTAATTTGCGTTTTGTTTGCAGATTTTGCTACTACGAAGCTGTATTTCTTATCTTTGATGCCCGCATAACTTTTTTCACTTAAAAGGGGCTTAATTATAATATCGTGTGCAGCCATTATTCTCCGTAGACCTCCTCAATTTGCTCAACAGCCTTTTTGGAAATAACGATTTTTGCATTCTTAACAACATCATAAGTGTTGATTTGGTTTGCAGGGATAGTGCTAATCTTTTCAATGTTAGCGCTTGCTCTTAAAACCATTTCATCAGCGTTGTCCATAACGATAAGAACACTCTTATCAAGGTTGAACGCTTTAAGGAATGCTGCCATTTCCTTGGTTTTGGGTGCTTCTACTTTTATTTCGTCAATAAAAATAACTTCGCCATCTCTGATTTTTTGCGAAAGTGCAGAGAAAAGTGCAACTTCTTTTGCTTTCGCATTCATTTTCTTAGAGAAATCTCTGGGCTTTGGTGCGAATACAACGCCACCCTTTACCCATTGTGGACTTCTAATAGAACCTTGTCTTGCTCTACCAGTTCCCTTTTGTCTCCAAGGTTTTGCACCACCGCCACGAACTTCGCTACGGGTTAAGGTGCTTTTTGTTCCTTGCCTTTCGTTTGCAAGTCTGGTTACAACTGCTTGGTGTATAACCGATTCGTTGAATTCAGCATTAAACAAAGCGTCGGGTAATTCAAGATTTCCTACTTCGTTTGCTTTCATATTAAATAATTTTACACTTAACATGAGATACCTCCTTACGCTTTAACGATGTTTCTCAAAGTTACGATACTCTTAACAGCACCTGGAACAGCGCCCTTAACCAAGATTGCAGTCCTTTCTTTATCGACTTTTACTACTTCGAGGTTTAATACGGTTACGTTTTCGTGTCCGTATTGACCTGCCATTTTCTTACCCTTAAATACTCTTGATGGGTTTCTGATTGCGCCCATTGAACCAACTTCTCTGTGCACAGGACCAACACCGTGAGTTTCTTTTAATCTGTGATGATTCCATCTTTTGATAACACCAGTAAATCCGTGACCTTTGCTTACGCCAGAAACATCAACTTTGTCGCCAGCAGCGAAAGTATCGCAAGTGATTACTGTGCCAACCTCAACGCTTTCTGCACCATCAATTCTAAATTCTTTAAGAACCTTTTGAGCAGGAACGCCGATTTTCTTAAATAAACCTGCTTCGGGTTTATTAAGAACCTTTTCGTCTACTTGGTCAAATCCTAATTTGATTGCCGAGTAGCCATCTTTTTCCAAAGTTTTTACCTGAACCACGGGACAGGGACCTGCCTCAATTACGGTTACCGGTATAACCTTGCCGTCTTGCGTGAATAGTTGAGTCATACCCAACTTTCTACCAATGATTGCTTTATTCATAGATAAAGTTCACCTCCGTATAATATATAATGTTTAATTGATTACAATTTGATTTTGATATCAACGCCTGCTGGAAGATGGATGCTATCCAAAAGTTTTACATTTGGCGAATAGATATCAATAAGTCTTTTGTGAGTTCTAATTTCGAATTGCTCTCTTGAATCTTTATATTTGTGTGGTGAGCGAAGAATAGTTACGATTTCCTTTTCGGTGGGTAGTGGAACTGGTCCGCTAATTTTTGCACCGCTTTTCTTCATCGTTTCAATGATTCTTGCTACTGCTGTATCAAGCATTTCGCTGTCGTAAGACATTAATTTAATCCTGATTTTTTGACCTGCCATGTGTTTTTTCTCCTTTTTTTACCTAACTTTGTGCTGCGTGTTTTAGAGTTGTAAACTCTGCCGTGTGTGTCAAAAATTTGATAATAAAAAAATCATTCGCCGATACTTAACTTTTTTAAGTCGCTGCGAATGACCCTACCTTACTTCCCATTTTTGAAGTTAGTCGCGGAGGTCTTGCCCCCACTCTTGTCCACGGAAATTATCTTTCGTTTCCTAACGATTTTAAGTAACTTTCCGCTTCAACCCATATTACACAGCCTCCATATTATAACTAATATAGAGGCCGATGTCAAACGATTTTCAAGTGTTTTTTAATTTTTTTTAATTTTCTTAAAAAAACTTGTAATATTTAATTTTTTTGTAATTTAAGCAATTTTTTTCTTAATAATTTTAGGTTTTTCGCCTAAAACTACAACATTTTCATCAACGACAACTTTTTCAAGGTCAGTTAAAGATGGAATATCATACATTGTATCAAGCATAAGGTTTTCAAGTATTGTTCTTAGTCCCCTTGCGCCTGTTTTTAATTCAATAGCCCTTTTTGCAACTGCCCTTATAGCGTCGTCAGTAATTTCAAGTTCTACATTATCTAAACCTATTAATCGCTTATATTGTTTAACAAGTGCGTTTTTAGGTTCGGTTAATATATTAACTAAGGCGTTTTCATCAAGTGGATGCAATCCTACAGTTATAGGAACTCTGCCCACAAATTCAGGGATTAAACCGTATTTAATCAAATCTTGTGGTTGAATACTACGGAAAAACTCTGCAGTATTATCTTCGCTATTCTTCACAGAACCGCCAAAACCCAAAGAAGTGTTTTCTTTTCTCTTTTTAACTATATCGTTTAACCCAACAAACGCGCCACCACAAATAAACAATATATTAGTGGTATCAATTCTAATGCATTCTTGTTGTGGGTGTTTTCTTCCACCTTGTGGAGGAACATTTGCAACCGTTGATTCAATGATTTTTAATAGTGCTTGTTGCACACCTTCGCCCGAAACATCACGAGTTATTGAAACATTTTCGCTTTTACGCGCGATCTTATCAATTTCGTCAATATAAATTATACCCTTTTGGGCGCGTTCCACATCATAATCGGCTGCCTGAATTAGTTTTAATAGGATATTTTCAACATCTTCACCAACATAACCTGCCTCTGTAAGAGTGGTTGCATCAGCCACGGCAAACGGAACATCTAAAACTTTTGCAAGAGTTTTCGCAAGCAAAGTTTTACCACTACCCGTTGGACCAAGAAGTAAAATATTACTTTTATCAAGTTCAGGCGCGTCGTTACACTTAGGTGCGTTTATTCGCTTATAGTGATTATACACAGCAACGGATAAAACTTTCTTCGCGTCTTCTTGACCGATTATATATTCGTCAAGCCTTGCCTTTATTTCGGCAGGTTTTAAAAGAGCAACCGATTCAGTATTTTCAACCTTTTCGTCTTCGTCTTTCATTACTTGCAAGCATACTTCAATACACTCGTCGCAAATATAAAACCCGTTTGGACCTGCTACGAATTTTTTTGTGAGTTCTTTTGGCTTTCCACAAAAAGAACAAGTAGGTTGTTCGTTTTCTTTCATAAATCTCCGCTAAACTTACGGACGGGTAATAAAGATTTCGTCTATTAGTCCGTATTCTTTTGCTTCTTCAGCCGATAAATAATTATCTCTATCGGTATCTTTCTCTACTACTTCGTAAGGCTTGCCACTATTTTCAGCCAAAATCTTGTTTAGGCGATGTTTGGTTTTAATAATGTGATCGGCTTGGATTTTAATATCACTTGCTTGACCTTGAGCGCCACCTAAAGGTTGGTGAATCATAATTTCAGCATTAGGCAAAGCATATCTTTTACCCTTTGCGCCACTTGAAAGCAAAAATGCGCCCATACTTGCTGCAAGACCTATACAAATTGTGCTTACATCACACTTAATGTAATTCATTGTATCGTAAATAGCCATACCAGCAGTAACGCTACCACCTGGGCTATTGATGTATAGGCATATATCCTTTTCAGGGTCTTTTCCTTCAAGGTATATAAGTTGAGCAACAACAGTGTCAGCAACCGCGTCGTTAATTTCGCCAGTTAAGAAAATAATTCTATCTTCTAAAAGACGCGAATATATATCGTAACTTCTTTCGCCTTTGCCGGTGTTTTCAATAACATAAGGCACTACTGAATTTTTAATATTCATATTTTCCACCCTTATTTTTAATTTATGTTATTAGGCAATAACATTTTCGCTTTTTAATAAGTCAAATAATTTTTTGATAATAATTTCGTTCTTTAAGTAGTCAAGTTGACGAGCGCCAAGTTTATCTTTAACATCAGGAACTTCTCTACCTTGTTTTTTAGCCATATCAGCAATCTTTTCTTCAACATCAGCATCAGTTGCTTCAATCTTTTCATCTTCAATTATCTTTTCAATAACGAGTTGTGATTTAACAATGCTTTCTGCTTGTTCCTTATAGTCTGCTCTAAACTCATCCATAGACTTGCCCATATACTTTAAGTAGTCTTCAAGTTTTAAGCCTTGGTAAGACATTCTATATTCCATTTCTTGAACCATTCTGTCAATTTGGTTTTCAACTAAAGCATCAGGGATTTCAACAGTTGCGTTTTCGGTAATCTTCTTAACGATTACATCTTCAATTTCGCGTTCTGCTCTGTCGTTATTCATTTTGGTAAGTCTTTCTTTGGTTTCTGCTTTATATGCTTCAACACTTTCTGCGCCAACTGATTCTTTAATGAATTCATCATTGAGTTCAGGAAGTTCTTTAACCTTTATTTCGTGGAGTTTAATAGCAAAAACTGCATCTTTACCCTTTAATTCTTCAGCGTGATATTCATCAGGGAACTTAACATTGATATCTTTATCTTCGCCGATATTCATACCGATAATTTGGTCTTCAAATCCTGGGATGAAAGAATTGCTACCGATAACAAGTGATTGCTTTTCAGCAGTTCCACCTGCGAACTTAACTCCGTCAACGCTACCAGAGTAATCAATGATAACGGTATCGCCGTTTTCAACTGCTCTGCCTTCAACATTAACTAAACGAGAGTTGCGTTCAACTAAACGCTTAAGTTCTTCTTCAACATCTTCATCTTTAACATTATACTCAATCTTATCAAACTTTATACCCTTGTATTCGCCAAGCGCAACTTCAGGTTTAACTGCAACGATTGCAATTAAAGTGATTCCGTTTTCGCTTAAATCTTTAATGTCAATATCAGGGCGAGCAACAGCATCAATAGATGGTTCTTTATCTAAAACTTCGCTATAGTATTTTGGGAAAGCAAGGTTAATAGCATCTTCAAAGAAAATGCCTTCGCCATATGCGTTTTCTAATACCTTTTTTGGAACTTTGCCCTTTCTAAAACCAGGCATAGAATATCTACCCTTGTTCTTTTCATAGGCTTCGTTAATTGATGCTTTCCATTCGTTTGCATCTAATTCAATAGTAATTTTTACCGTGCTTTTTTCGGCTTTTTCAAAACTGTATTTCATATTAAACTCCTAACTTTTAATATTTCTTTAAAAATCTTAAATTATTTTAACATATACTTTTTAAAAAGGCAAGGTTTTTTAATACCATTTACCTTGTTTTTAAAAATTCGGTATGTGCGTTTGGATTACACATCACCGACTTAAAATTTTCGTAAGTGCAAAATCCAAGTGGCGACTTAGGTGGCTTTTTAACAAACTTTTTTAATGTGTAAACTATTTCAGTTTTTCCACCGTTTCTGCCTTTTGAATAATAGGCGCATATTTCACACGCTTTAACTAAAACGCTATCGGGCACATTTTTACCTTCTGCCTCAATGATAATATGTGATGAGTGAAAATCTTTCGCGTGCACCCATATATCACTTGATTTTGCCGTGCCAGTAAGTCTATCGTTTTCTGCGTTATTTCTGCCTGCTTTTACCCTAAAACCATCTATAAAATATTCTCTAAAAGGCTTGTTTTCCACTTTGCGTTTTTTCTTATCGTTTTCCTTTTTTATAAGCCCATATTCTTTAAGTTCTTCAATAATAGAGATATAATCATCTAAAGATATGCAAAGTTCAAACTCATCTTTAACACTATCTAAATAATTTACTTCTTCAAGTGCCTTTTGTTTTTGTGGTGCTAACGCCAAAATTGTTCGTTTTTGCTTAGCATATTTCTTAAAATAGTTTTCGGCATTTTGTGATGGCGATAGTTTTTCATCAAGTGGTATTTCCACTTTAGTTCCATCATAATAATTATCAACAATAACGCTATTTTCGCCACCCTTTAACTTATATATATTAGCCAAAATTAATTCACCATAAACCTGATTAATTTTGCAATCTTCTGCACTTTTTTCTTTTAGTAAAATAGCCGACAAACGCTTTTTCGCTTTCTTAATTGCGCCAGATAAAACACCATTAATTCTATTTGCAGTTTCTTTAATTTTTCGCCCATTTAATCGGCTTTCATAATACTCATTTTCGGCACTTATTAAACTTTCAAAAAAAACAGTTTCGCCCTTTTCAATTTCATATGGAAACACCGAAAAATCAATAACTTCTTCACCTAATTTTTTAACACAAGGTTTAACTTTTATATCGTTTACAAACTCTTGTAAAAGGGCAAAAACACTTTCGCCAAAATCATTTTTATTAGCAGAGTTTTTAACTATTTTTTCAAACTCAAAAGCAGTTGATTTTGCAAAGCCTTGAACATTTTCCAAAAGGCAATCGGCAAAACAATTACCAGAGTATTCGTTAAATATTTTAATAAGGTTTTTATCGCTTGGCTCTAACTTGTTTTGGGTTGGTGGTAGTTTATAAGGCGTGCCAACAATTAATGGTCTAACACCATTATCAAACATATTTACGCCACGGTTTCCACCAAGTATTTTGCCCTTTTCGGTTAGTATTATATTACTATACCTACCCATAAGTTCAACATAAAGGGTTTTTTCTTCGCCATCAAAAAACTCTCCACCAGTAGTGAAATCAATTTTTACAATACGGTCAAACCCAACAAGTGATATTTGGTTTAAGGTAGCATTAAGAAGATGCTTTCTTAAAAGCATACAAAAGTTTGGCGCAGTTAAAGGGCTTTCTAATTCCTTTTCTGTTATACCTATTCTTGTTGAAGTAGGATTAACATTAAGGTGCAATCTTTTAGTAGCCTTTCCTGTCCAAACAGTTAAAATTACATCATCTAAAGTAGGCTCTGTAATTCTATTTACCTTTCCACCTTTAAGCAAGGCGTTTAATTCTTTACAAAGGTATTTTAAGGTGTAAGCATCTTGTGGCATTATTTAATTTCAAAAGTCCTATTATCTAAGTATGATAAAGGGCTATCCTTGTCAAATTTAAATGTTAACTTATACGATTTAAGCATAAGTTCTTTTGCGTTTAGTTTTCGGTTAATTTCACCATTGCCATATTTACCATCACCAAGTATAAAGTGCCCGATATGTGCTAAATGGGCGCGTATTTGGTGCGTTTTTCCCGTTATTAATTCAACTTCTAAAAGTGAAGTGTTTTCATCTTCTTTTATAACTTTATAAGCAGTTTTAATTTCAACCGAACCTAATACTTTTTTATCGTATATTTTAACTGTAGAAGTTTTTTCATCTTTAACTAAAAAGGCAGTAAGCAATGCGCTTTTTTTAGTGGGTATTCCATAAACTGTGGCAAGATATCTTTTATCAAAATGGCGCTCTTTAAAGCCTTTTAAAAGCGCGCTTTCGCTTTGTTTATTAAGCGCAAAAACTATTAAGCCTTGAGTGTTTCTATCTAACCTATGAATAAAATAAGCCTTACCGTATTTACTTTCTACGGCACGGAATTGTTCTTGCGAAAACACACCACTTTCTTTATTTACTACAACCACATTTTCATCTTCGTAAATAACATTAACAGGTGGAAGTTCGGGCTCATAATATATTTCAACTGTTTGATTTATATCAACAGTTATATCTTTATTAATTCGCTTGCCATCAACCTTAATCTCTTTATTTTTTAAGAGTTTTGAAAAACGGCTATATGGTATATTATAACCTTCGTCGCAAATTGCTTTAGAAAGTTTTTGTGTTTTTTGGTTTTTAAAAGTTATCATTTATGCCTTTACGAATAAGGACTTCGGTGAGCCGAAGTCCTTAATTATTATTTACTATTTTTTTTAGAACGAACTT
>JAFTSI010000015.1 GCA_017467345.1 Clostridia bacterium | reverse complement strand
GGCAAGAAAAAGAATTCTAGCAAAAAAGAAAAACAGGCAGACTTTACGTCAAGAGTTGTATATGCAGATGGCGATAGTGGTGCATCAATTGCCGAGTTGTTAAAACTTCAAGGCGTAACAATATAAAAATAATTAGCATAAAGTGTTAAGTTGTTAAAAAAAGGTTTCTATATAATGACAACAAGACTAAAGGAGTGTTCAAAAAATGGACAGAAAAGAAAGATTAGAATTTTTGAAAAACGTAAAACGAGAAGAAATCAGAGAAACACTAAGAAAGATTAGAGAAAGCAAAGACTTTGAAAGTGGCGAGTGGGAAAAGGCTAAGAATTATCAAGCCGAAGTTGAAATGGAGATTATGGAGTTAGAAGGATTGTCAGACAAGGATTACCTAAAATATCTTAAATCTAAAGAAATAGAAAACTTGCTAAAGAGATTAAAAGAAGATAAATTTCTTAAATTTATTGATAACGACGATTTTCTTTATGCAAATAGGAACAAGAAATTTACAATAGAAGAAAAGGTCGCAATAATCGTTCACTCAACAAATCAAAGCTTAGAAAGTAAATTTGATGCGCTTGAAAGCCTTGCTGCAAAATCTAAAAATAAAGCACTAAATAAAAAGATTGCATTATGGATTGATTACAAGAAAAAGATGTTTGAACATGTGAAAGCAATTGATAATGGCGAAGAAGTTTTTGTTGTTTGCAACAAACCTGTAAATTCACCGGATAATATTTTACCTAGAGTTTATAGAAGACTTGATGATTGCTTAATAGGTAATGCCGATAGGATTGATATTGTTAAAGTAATAGATAAGGCGGTAGATGAAAGCGGAAAAGTTATTCCAAGAAACACAATTAGTTTCTCAGATATAAATTATGCAGATGTTGAACACGAATATAAAAATTTGTCAAAAGAAGAGAAGTTGGAGTATATCAAAGTTCAATTAAAAAATCCGTTCAAACCATTTACGATAATAAGTTGTTCAGTATATGGCGGAGTTGCGATTGTTGCTGATAGTCGAGATAAAAAAGTAAAAGCTCAAGTTGAAGAGTCTAAAACTCGTGGCAGAAGAGATAGCTGGCTAAACTGCGAAATACCGATATACATGTTCCCAAATGGTTGGATGTACGGAGATGAATATTTAAATGCAAGTTGTTTATATGGAGAATACGATAATTTATGCGACATCAAGGCATTAACCCCAACGATGGAACAAAAAGAGTATATAAAATACTTAAAGAAAGCGATTAAGGAGAATAAATAAAAAATGAAAATTGTATTTAGTGACCTTCCTATGAAGAAGGAATTACACAGTTTTAATTATAAAGTAGATGGTAACAAGACCATTGAGTATAACGGCGAAACTATTTTCCCTGTTAACTCAGTGCTTGCAAAAACAATGAAGAAAGGGGAAAAGGTAAAGGTTGTTCTTCTTTCAAAAGTAGATATTGAAGGCAATAGTGCAATCAATGCAGGAAAGTTCCAAAAAGAACTTAATGAAATTAACCGTTCTATCGGCGCAGATATTGAATATATCACTCTTGCAACACCGTTTGAAGAAACACGTGACGTTCACGAAACGTTGCTTCGTGATATGGTTGCAAAACTTGAAGATAATGCAGAAATTATTGGCGACGTTACTTATGGGCCTAAACCACTTCCTATAATCATGTTTGCAGTTATGAATTTTGCAGAAAAATTCTTCAAGGCAAAAATTAAGAACATTGTTTATGGTAAAGTGGATTTTGTTGATGATGGCAGTGGTACTGGCAAAACAAAGCCGATTAACCCTGTTTTGTATGATTTAACACCACTTTATTATCTTAACAACGTTACAAACGCAATGGAATATAAAACTTCGGAGGATGCGGTTAAAGCATTAGACACCCTTTTAGATATGTAAGGAGCAAAAAATGTTTACGAGAGAAGAATTTGAAAACTTAATAAACAATTCTCCACTCTTTGCTATCGATAAGGAAGGTTCGCCCGCATTATATAAAACGGAAAGGTATAATTTTTTAACGCTACTTACAGAGTATTATCAAACTTATATCTATCCTAAAATGCCACTAGAAGATTATAGCCTAACGTTAATGGAAACGGCGGCGGAGTGTATCAAGTATTACGATAAAGGTAAAGGCGAGTTTTTACACTTGTTTAATAGCGCCTTAAAGCGTGATTTACATATAGCAAAAGCCAAAGAGATTGTTGAAGAAAAACGCCAAGGAATTAGAGTCGCAAGTGAAGATGATAAGCTGATTCGTAAAATAATGGCGCTTGCTAATAGTAAAGGGTTAGATATTTATAATTCAATAGTTCAGGAGAAATTAGCAAAGGTTGTTAATATTGACTTAGGCAAGCTTAAAGAACTGATTCGTATTAATGATGACGCAATTGCAGTAGCAAGCACGGTAACTAATGAAGATGGCGATGAGATAGAACTATTTGATTTGCAAGCATGCAAAGAAAAAACGGCAGAAGAAAATCTAGTAGAAGAGTCTTCTGTTATTTCGCTTTTAGAAGAAATTGAAGACGTGTTTTCTGAAGTTCAAGATAGGCAAAAACGACTTCTATCTATGCTGTTAACAGTGGAGATTATAAAAGCCTTTAATGAAGACGTGGACAAGGCAAAAGAACTACTTTGCAATAAAGAAATATTTAATCAAGAAGTATTTGATTATTATGAAAAGAATGGCGAACTGCCAACGGCAAAGCAAATAGGGGTTGTTTGTGGCGTATCGGAACAAAGCTTAAGCAGAACTTATAAAAATTTTAAAGAAAAATTAAAAGGTTGAAAAAGGAAAATGAAAGAATTAATAAAAATTGAAGAAGAACTTGTGCAATTAAAAAATAGCAATATGGAGAACGAAGAATGCTTGGTAATAGATGCTGCCAACGTATATATGTTAGGAGTAAAAAAAGCAATATCACTAATTGATTATTTTGAAGAAAATTGGAGGAATTCTACATTTGATCCAACTTGGTCAATGTGCTATACAACTCCTGGCGAAATAACCACGATTAAAAACATTAAGGTGCATTGTCTAGAATGTTGGATGAAATATAAAATTGCAAAGAAGTTCGCTTCTGGGAAATTAGAGGAAGATTGTATGGAATATGTAAAAAAATATACTCCAGATATTTATTGGACAATAAAACAAGCTTAAAAATGTTTATAAAACTGTTAAGTTTAGAAAAAATGCTTTCTATATAATGTCATCAAGGAGGTTGGTTATGTTAGGAGCAATAATTGGAGATATAGTAGGAAGTAGATTTGAATTTGTAGAAGAAGATAATCGTGGTAAAGATTTTGCATTTTTTACTAAAAGCTGTAGGTTTACTGATGATAGCTGTATGACGTTAGCTATCGCAAAAGCACTATTCTTGTGTAAAGGCGATTATAGTAAGTTAAGACAAAATACAATCTCGTGTATGCAAGAACTTGGACGTGCATATCCAAACGCCGGATATGGTTATAACTTTTATCACAACTGGTTGATGAGTAGTAATCCTAAACCATATAACAGTTATGGAAATGGCTCGGCAATGAGAGTTAGTCCTGTTGCTTGGGTTGCTGAAAGCGAAGAACAGCTTAAAGAATTATCTTTAATGGTAACTGACATAACCCATAATCACCCAGAAGGGATTAAAGGTGCAGAAGCAATTGCAATGGGAATTTATCTTGCAAGACTGGGCAAAAGTAAAGAAGAAATCAGAGAAAAATTATCAGTGTATTATCCGATATTAAAAGACAAATTTTTTACGATTAAGTCTTTACGTGGCAACTATGGGTACGATTTTGCTGGTGGTTGGGTAACTTGTCAAGGAAGTGTTCCACAAGCAATAATAGCGTTTTTAGAAAGCGAGAATTTTGAAGATGCAATAAGAAATGCCGTTTGTATCGGTGGAGATTCAGATACAATTGGAGCAATGGCAGGTTCAATAGCAGAGGCTTATTACGGTGTGTCTTACGACATGGAAGATAGGGCATTAGAATATTTACCAGAAGACTTAAAAAGCATATACTATGCTTTTAATATAATTAAAGGAAAAAGGAGAAACAAAAGTGAATAAAGAAATTAGAGGAAGATTTGACGAGTTTATGAGTTTGTTCAACGAACTTGAAGGGCTTCTGCGTAAAGTATATGTTCCGCAAGAAAACAAGAGTATTATGCTTATGTACATAAACGATATTCCAGAACCGTATTCGTCTAAAATGAATACAATTCGTTGTGCTAGAAACGTTTACGTGCATGGGGTTAAATTTGATGATGAACCACTTATTCAAATTAACGATGAAGTAATAGCTTTTTTGAAAGGAAGAATTGCCGACGTTAAAGATAGAATAGAAAAGCTCAGTAAAGAAAAGCCTATTGAGGCTCAAAATGCATCTACTACAGAAGATGGTAAGTTTGAATTTAGAGAAAGAAGTTTATCTAACAATGAAAGCATAAATCAAATTAAAGAAGTTTATGGCTGGTATGGTTGGGAATACGTTGGTTGTGATGGGCTTGATGATTTAGATTGTAAACCAACAATGAAATTTCGTAGAGATACCACAATGAAAGGCTATAAGGCTTTAAGCTCTTTATGGGAACAACGCAAGGAAAAGTTTGAACAGTATGACCAAGTAAGAGGAAATAGGAAAGGAAGTAAAAAACACATAGGGAAAGGTATAGGTGCAATAGTGCGTTTTGCGATCACACCAATTCTAGGTTTGCTTTTAGTTGTTTTAATAGGCTTGGTTAAGAATTTCATAAAAGATATATTGTTGAGCATGGTTATAACCTTTGGCATTGTAGGTGTTTTTATTTGGGCAATTTCTTTTTGTGTTAAAAAATTATCACATAGTGGGAAAAAGAGAATTAAAGATAAAAACGGCAAAACTATTTATAAAGATGAGTATGAATTAGCAAAAGAAATTGATGCGTTACAACGAAGATATGTTTGAAAAGCTAAAGAAAACTTACGAAGAATCCGTATTTGCTAAAACGTTAGAAAAAGCAAAGACTGTTGGAAGGCTTGTTACACTTAATGTTAACTACCGTTCAGTTGAACCTGTTCTTAATGCTTACAACATTTTTTACGATAAGCAACTTATCGGTATGCGTGAAAAAGTAAGACCTAGCAAGGTTCAATTCACCGATAAATATCAAATGTTTAACGATAGGCGCGTCAGTTCCTTCGTGGTTAGAAAGTATTAAAGAGCCATTTTCAAATTCATCTCCAAGATACACAAAGTTAGTTGGTTTATAGCGCAAAGTCATAAGCCTTTTTAAACCCCTAAACCACCATTTTCCTTTTTTAACAAGTTTTTTAGCCATAAATCACTCCGCCATTAGTATTAACTTTATTATATCATTTTTTGACATTATTCGTCATTAATTTTACTAAACTTTTATTAAAAAATTATTGAAACTAAATAAAAAAATGAAAATATTTTTTTCTATTGATATTTACTTTTAGTAAAAGTTGTGGTAAAATCAAATAGAATAGGAGTAATGTTATTATTCTATTTATAAATATGATACTTATAAAAAGGAGAAAAGCGTATGAAAACCACTTTTCGCTCAAAACTACATAGCCTTTTAATTAAGGCACTAACTGCAGTTTTCGTGCTTTGCTTAGGTGCTATTGCCGTAATGAGTTTTGGCAACACCACCCCAGTAAACGCAGCAACTGCAATCAAGCCTTTCGCTCTTTACACTTTTGAAGATGCTTCTAATCTTGGTAAAGATACATCTGGAAACGGCTTCCACCTAACTGCATCAGGCACAAACAACTCTGCGCTTGATGGTAGTGATAGATATTTAAGTTTATCTGGTGCAGGCGGTCTTTACGCTACCGGTCTTTCTGGCATAAAAGACTTTTCTGACTATATGAAAGGCTCATACACCGTGCGTATGATTATTAAAAGTGGCACAAAAGGTGGAGCAAACTACCTTATAACTACTGGTCAATATAATGGTGCTTTCACGGTAGTAAATAACACCAACATTGAAGTTCAAGTTGGTAATAACGATTTAGGCAATGCAACTACTGCAAACAAACTTTCTTTCTCACAAGCAACCACTTCTTGGATTGACTTGGTGGTAGTAGGTGATGCCGTTAATCGCAAAGCAACCGTATATGTAAACGGTGTTCAAAAAGCAAGTGTTAATACTGATATACTTTTCTCATTGAACCCCGATACTGGCAATGCAGGTAGTTCATATTCTTTCTGTATAGGTATGCAAGGTAACACGGTAGGTGGCGCACAAGCACAACGCGCAACTTGTGATTATAAAAAAGTAGAAGTATATAACTGTGCATTAACCCAAGCAAACATAACCGAAATGTATGCAAGTGGTGCAATGAACGGTAGCGCAACGGTAGCAAGCGGAACTAATTATGTAACCCAAATCAACACCCTTGATACCAGTATGTATAACTTCAACTTAACCGATAAAAACACCTTTGCAAAAATAAGTGCAAATCTTCCTGCAACTGTTCCTGTAACCATTTCAAACGGCACTTCAACAAGTAGCGCAAACGCAAGCGTTGTTTGGTTTGGCGATTCTTCAACCAACACCATTAAAGGTATTTTAATGGATAGCAATTATCTAAATGCAAGCCAATTAGTTTACTCAGTAACTTGTAAGCAAGGTGTAGTATTTAACTATGATAGCAATTTAGTAACCCTATCTGATATTAAAATAGATGGCGTTGCATACACTCCAGGTGCAACAGTGGCAAAAACTGTATATACCTTAACATTTAAGGCAACACCAAAAAATAACCATATTGTTATTGATGATGTTAAGTATCACGATGTTAAGTGGAATGTTGCAAGCGATAATTCGGTATCAATCAATGTAACCACGGGTGGCGCGCAAGTTGATATTACTGCTGGCAAAATACAATATAAAGTAACCTATTATGATGATGAATTCGTTTTAGGTGTAAGTAGATATACCTATCAAGGTAGCGAACAACTTTTCCAATGGGATAAGCAAGGCTACACATTTGATGGTTGGTATAGCGACGAAGCGTTCCAAACCAAAGTAACTGCACTTCCATATAATAGCCCAACCGACCTTAACTTATACGCAAAATTCGTTAAAATCCCAACTCATTATAGGGTATATTTAGATGGCAATTTTAACTCAAATCAAGGCACTGTAACTGGTTTTGTAAGTGGCCAACAAGTAGCAATCAACGGCACAGTAAATATAACCGTATCTGCAAAAACAGGCTACAAAATCAACACGGTAATATGGAACGGCACCGCAGTTACTGTTTCTAACACGTCTTCGTTCACATTTAGCAAAACCGTTACTCAAGATTCAACTTTAATTGTAACCTTTATTAGTAATGCAGTAAATGTAAACAGATTATATTTAGATGCAAACTTTGATACTGCTCAAGGCACGGTAACAGGCTTTACAAGTGGCGAAGCCTTTGAAGAAGGCACATCTGCAACCGTAACCGTTTCGGCAAAGAGTGGTTATAAAATTAATACTATATTATGGAATAACGAGAGTATAACTTTCAATAACACCGCAACCTTTACCTTTACCAAAGTGTTGACCGAAGATACCACTTTAACGGTAACCTATCAAAAGGTAATTAACGGTGCAACCTTAACCGTAGAATGTAACGATTTATCTAAAGGCTCAATCACAGGTGTAGTAAGTGGTATGGTTTACGATAAAAACTCTACCATAAACGCAACTATTACTCCTATGGCAGGCTACTATATTCAATCAATCACTTGGAATGGCGAACCACAAGGCGTAACCAACGAAAAGGGTATGACCTTTACTAAACAAATTAGTGAAGATAGCACATTAGTAGTAAACTTCGCAGTAAAAACCTATAACATTATCGTAAATAATAACGATAGCAAGGGTTTAGTAACAGGCTTAATAACTGGCGCAATTGCAGAAGGTTCACACCAAGTAACCATAACCCCAATGTCTGGCTATGCAATTAGTTCGGTAACCTTTAACGGTGCACCCGTAACTATCACAAGCGCAAACGGATTTACCTTTACTGCAAGTGTAACCAAAAACACCACTTTAACGGTAAGTTACACATCACTTTCTGGCAACGATTCGGCAACTATAACCATTAATAATAGTTCTAAAAAAGGAACTGTAAGTGGCGTTACCAACGGTGGCGAATATGCAATTAATAACACCGTAAATGTAGAAATCAACGCTAAAGATGGTTATGTAATTAGCAAAGTAGAGTGGAACGATACCGAAATCAATGTATCGCCAAAAACCACCGAATTAACCTTAACCTTATTGCTTGAAACTGATACAACTTTATCTATAACTTACGAAGAAGCACCCGAAGAAGAAGTGTCTGTTGAAGATGAAGAAATGGAAGATGGTCAAGTAGGCGCATCGGGTTGCTTTGGTAACGTTAACCCAACTGCTTTTGCAGGAATTGCATTAGTAGCAGGCGCAATATTAGTAGCAAAAAGGTTTTCTAAAAAAGAAAACTAGGCAGGTGAAAGTATGAAAAAATTAAGGAAATTAGCCTGCGTATTAGCGTTAATACTTGTTTTGGCAATACCTGCGCCCGCAATAAGCGTAGCAGGTCTTAATAGTGGAACTTATTATATTCCAGGTTCACCTATCCAAACTGAAAGCGCATACTTAGCAGGCTCAACCTATGGTGATGTGGCAAGCAATTGGCTAACTACTGCGCCAAATATAGGCAATTACGATTATTCATTTTCGGTAATGGGCGATATACAAATAGTAAACAACTATTTCCCCGATGAATTATCAAAATTATTCGATTATGTTGTGGATAATGCTGCGGCAAGAAACACCAAGTTCTGCTTTAACATGGGCGATATAACCGATAAAGATAAAACTGAAGAATGGGTTAGGGCAAAAGAAGGCTACGATAGAGTAGGAAAACTTATGCCATATTCACTTCTTCGTGGCAACCACGATGGCAGAGCGCAAATGGAAAAATATTTTGGTGGTAACTCTGCTTATATGAATTCAGTTGACGGAAGTTATATGGGCAAAAGTTATATGACCTATCAAACTTTCTCAGTAGGCATACATAAATATTTGGTATTAACTCTTGACTGGTTTGTAGATGAAATACATTTACAATGGGCAAACGATATAATTTCTGCTCACCCCGATTACAACGCAATCGTATGCGTTCACTGTTTCTTGGGTAAAGCAAGCCAAACTGCAACCACCGTTGCGCCCACGCAACCAAGTTATCCTTTCACTCAAAGTTCATATACCTATAACTTAGATATAAACAACACTGATCACGCAACCAATCCAAGTTTAGATGGTATTGATATTTGGAACGCATTAAAAGGCAACAAAAACTTAAAACTCATATTAAGCGGACATATTGCTTTTGACGATGTTGGATACTGGGAAGGAACAGGCACTAACGGAAACAAAGTTGTAGCATTATTAGTATGCCCACAAGATGTAGATGTAAGTGTGGCATATGGTTCTGGCTCGTGGAAATTCCCAACAACTTCTGCTGCTTACCAAGCAGGTAAAACTGGTAGTTATAACGGAATGGGTGCAGGAATAATGACAACATTATATATCGATAGTAGTGATGATAGTTTTTTCGTTGAACACTATTCGGTATTGCAACAAAAATGGTTTAAATCTTCAAGCCAATTCTCATTTAACTTAGATTTAATATCTATAAACGATAACTCAACAGGTAGTTTATATACCCCTGTAATAGGAATGTAAAATCAAAACGGAAAGGCAAAATTGCCTTTCCGTTTAGTTTTAAAAAAGTTAATAAAAATCAATATTTTTTCGTTTTTTATTGACAACGAAAAATCGTAAGAATATAATAAACCGTATAAAGCACGAAAAAAGGGCTAAAAAAGAAAATTAGGCAGATGAAAGTATGAAAAAATTAAGGAAATTAGCTTGCGTATTAGCATTAATACTTGTTTTAGTAATACCAACCCCTGCGGTAAGCGTAGTGGGTCTTGGTGGTGGCGAGTATTATGTTCCAGGCTCACCTATGATAAACGAAAAAGCCTATATCTCTCCAACTGAAGGCGATGATTTAAGCCACTGGGTATCAACTGCCCCAACTATCGGTAATTACGATTACTCTTTTTCAGTAATGGGCGATATACAAATAGTAAACAACTATTTCCCAGATTATTTACCATCAATGTTTGATTATGTTGTAGATAATGCAGAGGCAAGGAACACCAAGTTCTGCTTTAATATGGGCGACATAACCGATAAAGATAAAATCTACGAATGGGAAGCCGCAAAAGCAGGCTATGATAGAATTGCAAAGAAAATGCCTTATGTAGTAGTTCGTGGCAACCACGACGGCAGAGATAATATGAACAAATACTTTGGTGGCAACTCTGCATATATGAATATGGTTGACGGAAGTTATATGGGCAAAAGTTATATGACCTATCAAACTTTCTCAGTAGGCATACATAAATATTTAGTGTTAAGTTTAGACTGGTTCGTTGATGAAATCCACTTAAAATGGGCAAATGATGTAATTTCTGCTCACCCCGATTACAATGCAATCGTATGCGTTCACTGTTTCCTTGGAAAGAGTGAAACCCCAACCGTTGCAGGCGAAAGTGGAACACAAAGTAAATACACCTACAACTTAGATGTTAATAACACACCATACGAACAAAACCCAAGTTTAGACGGCAACGATATTTGGAACGCATTAAAAGGCAATAAAAACCTTAAACTCATTATGGGTGGACACATATCTTATGATGATGTAGGTCGTTGGCAAGGCACAGGCACAAACGGTAATATCGTTCAAGGCTTACTTGTTTGCCCACAAGATATTGATGTTGCGTTGGCAAGAACTGCGGGCGACTGGCATTTCCAAACTACCGACCCTGCATATACTTCTGGTATGACTGGTGGCTATTACGCTAAACCTGCCGCTATAATGACCACGCTTTATGTATCTAATAGTGGAAGATTTTTCGTAGAACACTATTCTGTAACCAGAAATCAATGGTGGAAATCTAAAAACCAATTCTCATTTAACTTAGATTTAATATCTATAAACGATAACCCAACAGGTAGTTTATATACCCCTGTAATAGGAATGTAAAATCAAAACGGAAAGGCAAAATTGCCTTTCCGTTTAGTTTTAAAAAAGTTAATAAAAATCAATATTTTTTCGTTTTTTTTATTGACAACGAAAAATCGTAAGAGTATAATAAACCGTATAAAGCACGAAAAAAGGGCTAAAAAAGGAAACTCTTATGAAAAGATATAACGCTTTTTATTTTGGATATTACTTTTTTAACAGATTTGGATTCTAAACGGCTCCATAATTTTTTGCGTGTTTAATTAAAAATCGTAAATTATTTTTGAGAGCCAGTTTGGCTCTCTTTTATTTTTATTTTGAAAAAATATTAAGGAGTATTCTTATGATAATAGTTTTGAAAAAAGACAGCGCGAACGAACAAGTCCACAACCTAATTACTTGGATTGAAGCACAAGGTCTTGGCGTTCACATCAGTAAAGGCGAAGAAAGCACAGTTTTAGGCTTAATAGGAAACACTTCTAAACTTGACGCCGATTTAATTGAAGGGTTAGATATAGTAGAAACTGTTAAAAAGTTAAGTGAACCATATAAAAAGGCAAACCGTAAGTTCCACCCAGAAGACACGATTATTGAACTATTTAACGGCGCAAAAATAGGTGGTGGCAACTTTGCAGTAATGGCAGGCCCTTGCTCAATAGAATCGGAAGAACAACTTTTAACTATTGCAGAGTCTGTTAAAAAATCGGGCGCAACACTACTTCGTGGTGGCGCATTTAAGCCAAGAACATCTCCATACGATTTCCAAGGCTTAAAAGCAGAGGGTATTGACCTACTTTTAGAAGCAAAAAGGATTACGGGTTTACCAATAGTGACAGATATCATGAACGCAATCCCTATTCCACTATTTGAAAATGTTGATATTATTCAAGTAGGCGCAAGAAATATGCAAAACTTTGAACTTTTAAAAGAACTTGGCAAAATTGATAAGCCTATTTTATTAAAGCGTGGCTTAGCAAACACAATGAAAGAACTTTTAATGAGTGCCGAATACATTATGGCAGGTGGCAACGAAAAGATTATTTTATGTGAACGCGGTATAAGAACATTTGAAACTTTCACCAGAAACACTCTTGACCTTGCAGCCGTGCCACTACTTAAAGAATATAGCCATTTACCATTAATAGTTGACCCATCACACGCAACGGGTTTAGCAAGGCTTGTTAAACCTATGGCGCTTGCAGCAGTTGCAAGTGGCGCATATTGACTTATGATTGAAGTTCATAACGACCCAGTTCACGCAATGTGCGACGGAGCGCAATCGCTCACCCCAGATGCTTTTGATGGTGTAATGAAATCAATTAAAAAGGTTCAAGAGGCTATTAAGGATTAAAAATGAAAGTAGGAATAGTAGGATTAGGATTGATAGGTGGCTCACTTGCCAAAGCCTTTAAGTTTAGCGAAAAGGTAGAAGTGTTAGCCCTTGATAAAAATCAATCCATAGTAGACATAGCAAAACTAAGCGAATTTATTGATGGCGACCTAAACGGAAGAATAGGTGAATGCGACTATGTTTTTATAGCCGTAGACGCTATAAGCACAGTAGAGTTTGTTAAAGAGCACGCATCAGAGTTTAAGAGTAGTTGCATAGTGGTAGATTGCTGTGGTGTAAAAGAAATAGTATGCGAAAGTTGTTTTAAGATAGCCGAAGAAAATGGCTTTACCTTTATAGGTGGTCACCCTATGGCAGGCACGCAGTATAGTGGCTTAAAGCACAGTAAACCCGATATGTTTAAGGGCGCAAATATGGTGCTTGTTCCAAAGCACGGCGAAGATATGATGAAACTCCAAGCCCTACGCGACCTATTAGTGATAGCAGGCTTTTCATCAGTATCAATCACAACAGCAAGTAAGCACGACGAAATAATTGCTTTCACATCACAACTTGCGCATATCGTATCAAATGCCTATGTAAAAAGCCCCTCGGCAAAGGTGCATAAGGGCTTTTCGGCAGGCTCATATAAAGATTTAACAAGGGTTGCTTGGCTAAACGAAAATATGTGGGCAAACCTATTTTTGCAAAATAAAGAACACATCAGTTTTGAAATAGAACACTTAATAGAAGAACTTAAAAAGTATCAAAAGGCTATTAAAGATGGCAACTTTGAAACTCTTAAAAACCTATTAAAAGAAGGTAGAGAGTGCAAAGAATATTGTGATAATGAGTAATGAAAACAGTAAAGATTAAAGCAAGTAAAAGTTATAGCGTATTAATAGGCGAAAACTTAATAAACTCACTTCCAAAGCACTTCCAAAAAGCCAAAATCGGTGGTAAACTTTTAATTATTACCGACGAAAAAGTAAACTCATTTTACGGCGATAAGGTTTTAGATATTTTAACCTTCGCAGGCTACAATGTGCAAAAGTATGTGGTAAGTGGTGGCGAAAAAAGCAAGTCGGGCAAGGTATACCTTGAAATACTTGATTATTTAGCCCAAAATGAATATACCAGAAAGGATACCATTGTTGCACTTGGTGGTGGAGTAGTAGGCGACCTTGCAGGTTTTGTTTCGGCTACATATTTAAGGGGTATAAACTTTGTTCAAATCCCCACAACCCTTTTAGCCTTTGCCGATTCATCAGTTGGTGGCAAAACGGCAATTAACCTAAAAAGTGGCAAAAACTTGGTTGGAGCATTTTATCAACCAAAACTTGTTGTATGCGATATATCGCTTATTAAAACGCTTGACAAAAAAGACTACGCGTCTGGTATGGCAGAAATAATCAAATACGGTATGATTTTTGATAAAAAACTTTTAGAGTTAATCAAAAATGGTATGGAAGAAAATGCCGAAGAAATAATATTTAAGTGCGTTGCGCTTAAAAAGAGAGTAGTCCAAAAAGATGAAAAAGATAACGGTGTAAGGGGCTTGCTTAACTTTGGACATACTTTAGGGCACGCAGTAGAAAAGTGTAGTGGTTTTAGGGTGGCACACGGCAAGGCTGTGGCAATCGGTATGAGCATTATCACCGAAACTTGCGTTAGAAAAGGGCTAATAGAAAGCGAAGTGCTAAACACACTAACCGAACTTTTAGTTCAATACGGCTTGCCCACAAAAACCGATATACCACTTGAAACACTTATGGAAGCAACAATGCTTGATAAAAAGCGCAAAGGTGGAATAATAACAGCAGTAATCCCTAAAAAAATGGGCAAATGCATTTTAAAAGATTTTACAATTGAAAGTTGGAAGGATTTTATACTAAACTAAAATGAAAGTAGAAGTTACGGCAAACAACTTAATAAAGGGAGAAGTAAAAGTATTATCGTCTAAAAGCGAACTACACCGCTTGCTTTTGCTTTCTGGTTTTGCCGAAACTGAAAGCGAAATAAATTATTTCGGCACATTAAGTTTAGATGTTTTAGCCACGCTAAACTGTTTAAGCGCAGTTGGTGTAAAAAGCGAAGTGCTTGAAAACAAAATAAAAATCACCCCCTTAAAAGAAAAGCCAACCGAAAATATATCAATAAACTGTGGCGAAAGTGGTTCAACCTTGCGCTTTATAATGCCCGTTTTATCGGCATTAGGCATATCATACACGGTATCGGTTAGTGGTAGGCTCAATGAACGGCCACTTTCCCCTCTATATGAACTAATGCAAAATGGTGGCGTGTCGCTTACCGAAAAGGGTAAATACCCATTAACCGTAAAAGGTGAGTTTAATTCCACCGAAATTGAAATACAAGGCAACATAAGTTCGCAGTTTATAAGTGGACTGCTTTTGGCGTTTGCCGTAAGTAAAAAGGGTGGAACGGTTAAGGTATTAGGCGATTTTCAGTCAAAACCATATGTAGATATAACGGTTGATACCATTAAAAAGTTCGGCATAGAAGTTATTGAAAATAATAATACCTATAAGGTGATACCCACTTCTTATTTAGGCAAAACATTAACTGCTTATGGCGACTGGTCTAACGGCGCATTTTTCTTATCGCTTGGCGCAATGCGTGGACAAACTAAAACAAAAGGTCTTAATATATCCAGTTTGCAAGGCGATAAAAAGGTGCTAAAAATATTAAAAGAGTTTGGCGCAAACATCACCGAAAACGAAAACTATATAACGGTAAATCACAACGAATTAAATGCTACTATTATTGATGCCAAAGATATACCAGACCTAATCCCCATTTTATCGGCAGTAGCAAGTGTATCTAATGGCACAACGCAAGTGATAAATGCCGAAAGGTTAAGGATAAAAGAAAGCGATAGAATAAAATCGGTTGTAGAAATGCTTAACGGGTTAGGCGCAACTGCAATTGAAAAGCCAAACGGCATAGAAATAATAGGCAAAGAAAAACTAACAGGTGGCAAGGTTTTTGCTTATAACGACCATAGAATTGTTATGAGTTCGGCAATCTTATCATCAGTATGTATAAACCCCGTAGTAATCTATGGGGCAGAAGCAGTAAACAAATCGTATCCTGATTTTTTTAAGGAATTAACAAAGTTAGGCTTTACGGTTAAGGAGATAAAATAGTATGAGTTCACTCTACGGCGAAAACTTAAAAATAACGGTATTCGGTCAATCGCATAGCCAAGCGATAGGCGTAGTGATTGACGGCTTTCCTGCAGGTGTAAAAATTGATGAATTAGAACTACAAAAGTTTATGGACCGTCGCGCACCAGGTAGGCTTTACACCACGCCACGAAAGGAAAAAGATGAAGTTAAGTTTTTATCAGGCTTAAACGAAAATGGCTTAACTTGTGGCGCACCTATAATGGCAATCATTGAGAACACTAATGTTAAAAGCAAAGATTACGATAACATTAAACTATGCCCACGCCCATCACATAGCGATTTAGTGTCAATGTTAAAGCACGGCGAAGGCGCAGATATCCGTGGTGGTGGCCAGTTTTCTGGTAGGCTTACAGCACCCATTTGCATAGCAGGTGGTATTGCAATGCAAGTGTTAAAAGGCTTAGGTGTAAATGTTGGCGCACACATCTATAAAATAGGCAAGGCAGTAGATGATAGTTATTCAACCACTTCTCAAGAAATACCTATCAACTTGCCAGATTTTCCGTCGCTCAACCCAGAAAGCGCAAGCAAAATGCAAGATGAACTTCTTTCGGCAATAGAAGATGGCGATAGCGTAGGCGCAGTTATTGAATGTAAAATAACAGGTGTTCATGTGGGGCTTGGCGAACCTATGTTTGACGGGGTTGAAAGCCGTTTAGCAAAAATACTATTCGGCATACCTGCCGTTAAAGGCTTTGAAATAGGCGCAGGTTTTAGCGTAGCCGATAAAAAGGGTAGCGAAAATAACGACCAAATAGTTTTAGATAATGAAAACAAAATCGTAACCGAAACTAATAATGATGGTGGCGTAAACGGTGGCATTACAAACGGTATGCCAATACTATTTAAAGTAGCGTTTAAGCCCACACCATCAATATCAAAACCACAAAAATCGGTTAACCTAAAAACTATGCAAGAAGAAGTTTTAGAAATCAAAGGTAGGCACGACCCGTGTGTCGCTATAAGGGCAGTTCCTGTGGTAGAAGCGGCGGCGGCTATTGCCATTTTAGATATGTATTTATAAAAAGGAAATAAAATTATGGACATTAACGAATTAAGAGAAAAAATTGACGGCATTGATAGTGAACTCACAAAATTATTCTGCGATAGAATGGAAGTTTGTGGCGATATAGCAAAGTATAAAACGGAAAACAAACTCCCTGTTTTTGATAGCGAAAGGGAACGCAAACTTTTAGGTAAAGTTTACGACGCTTCGCCCGAAGAACTTGCTCCATATACAAGGGTGCTTTTCACCACGCTTATGGACTTATCAAAGTCATACCAAAACAAAAAATTATTTTGCGAAACAGAGTTGGTAAAAAAAATTCGCAAGGCAGTAGAAAATACCGATAAACTATTCCCATCAAGGGCTCGTGTAGCCTGTCAAGGTGTTGAGGGTGCATACTCTCAAAAGGCTTGCGATAAAATGTTTTCTATCCCCGATATTATGTATGTAAACACCTTTGAAAATGTTTTCCAAGCAGTTTCAAGTGGCCTTTGTCAATACGGTATCGTGCCCCTTGAAAACAGCACGGCAGGTTCAGTAAACCAAACTTACGATTTACTTACCAAATACGATTTTTACATTGTAAGAAGTTTAAAAATGCAAATCAACCATGTTCTTTTAACCAAAAAAGGCGTTGATTTTTCAAAGGTTAAAGAAATATATTCACACGAACAAGCAATCGGTCAATGTAGTGCCTTCTTGCGCTCACTTAAAGGGGTAAAGGTTACCGTTTGCCCAAATACTGCAGTTGCCGCAAAAATGGTTGCAACAAGCGATAGAGATGATGTAGCCGCAATATCTTCTGGCGACTGTGCAGAGCAATACGGTTTAGAAATAAACAAAACCAAAATCCAAAACACCGATAGCAACTTCACCAAGTTCATTTGCATAAGCAAAAAACTTGAAATCTATCCAGGCGCAAACCACACCAGCGTAGTGTTCTCAACGGCTCACAAGCCAGGCGCACTTTACAATGTTATGGCGCGCCTTGCATCACTTAACATAAATGTAGTAAAACTTGAAAGCCGTCCTATACAGGGTAAAGACTTTGAGTTTATGTTCTATTTTGATTTAGATGCATCAGTTTACTCAAAAGAGTTTGAACAACTTATGTTTGAACTTGAAAACCAAGTTGATGGCTTTAAGTATTTCGGCAGTTATATGGAAATAGTTTAATGAAATACGGATTGCTTGGCAAAACACTTGGGCACAGTTATTCGCCCGAGATTCATATATCGCTTGGAAGTGTTCCATACGAAAAGGTTGAACTTCAAGAAAACGAACTTGAACACTTTTTTCGCGCCAAAGATTTTAACGGAATAAATGTAACTGTTCCATATAAAGAAAGTGTTATAAAATACTTAGATTGTTTAAGCGATACTGCAAACAAGATAGGTGCAGTAAACACCATTAAAAATGAGAACGGCAAATTAGTTGGGTATAACACCGATTACTTCGGTCTTAAATACACCATACAAAAACTTGGCGTTAATGTTAGTGGTTTAACTACTGTGGTATTAGGCACAGGTGGCGCAAGCAAATGCGCCGTAAAACTATTAAACGATTTAGGTGCAAAAGAAGTTTTAACCGTTTCAAGAACTGGCGAACTAAACTACGAAAGTGTAAAGTTAAGAAGTGATATTGAATACATAGTAAATGCCACCCCAGTAGGAATGTATAAAAGCGCAGGGGAATGCTTAATTGACCTAAAATATTTTACAAACCTTAAAGGTGTGGTAGATTTAATTTATAACCCACAAATAACCGAACTGCTATTTAGGGCAAAATCACTTAATATTCCGTGTATTAACGGTTTATCAATGCTTGTAGCCCAAGCCGTTAAATCGGCAGAAATATGGCTAAACAAAACCTTTTCAAATGATATTATAGAAAGCATTATATTCGCTTTGCAATCGCAAATAGAAAATGTGGTGCTAATAGGTATGCCAGGTAGTGGCAAATCAACTGTTGGAAAAGCCCTTGCTTCTTACCTTTCAAAGCCCTTTTACGATAGCGATATTGAGTTTTATAACACTTTCGGCATAACCCCAAAAGATTGCATAGAAAGTGAAGGTGAAAAGGCGTTTCGCCAAAAAGAGAGCATAGTAATAAAAGAACTCTCTCAAAAAAGTGGCATAGTGTTAGCAACAGGTGGCGGTGCTATTTTATGCGAAGAAAACCGTAAATGCCTAAAATCAAACGGCAAAATCTTGTATTTACATAGGGATATATCTAAACTTGCCACCGAAAATCGCCCACTATCAACAAACCTAACAAAACTTTTTAATGAAAGAAAGGGAATATACGAAAGTTTTAGCGATATTACCTTAACAGATGGCAGTATAAATCAAGTAGTAAAGCAAGCGCTAAACTTTTTAATAAAGGAATAAATTATGAAAATTAAAGTTATCAACGGTCCAAACCTAAATATGCTTGGCATTAGAGAGCCTGAAATCTACGGCAAAACCACCTATAAAGATTTAGTTAAACTTGTTAAAGAAAGTGCTAAATCACTTGGCATAAAGGTAAAAGTGTATCAATCAAATAACGAAGGCGAAATAGTTTCAGCAATCCAAAAATGCTATGGAAAGTTTGATGGCATAGTAATAAACCCAGCAGGTTATACTCACACATCTGTTGCCATTTTAGATGCGCTAAAATCGGTAAGTTTGCCAGCAGTAGAAGTGCATATTTCAAAGGTAGATGAGCGCGAAGATTTTAGGCAAATATCATATGTAGGTAAATATTGCGAAAAAACCATTAAGGGTTTAGGTATTGATGGCTATAAAAAAGCACTTGAATATTTAGCAAATAAAAAGTAAAGTAAAGCACGGCATAGCCGTGCTTTTATAATTTAAATAAATAAATGGTATAAGTAATTTTTTTAAAAAAGTGCTTTTAATTTTTAAGGGGTTGTAGTAAAATAATATATGAAATAAAAAGGAAGGGAAAATATGAAAGTAATTATCTGCAAAAATTATGATGAAATGAGCCAAAAGGCATTTGAAATTATGAAAGAAGTTGTGATAAACAACCCACGCGCCGTTTTAGGCTTAGCAACAGGCACAACCCCCATAGGCTTATACCAAAAAATGATAAAAGACCATAAAGAAAATGGCACATCTTATAAAAATATTCGCACGGCAAACCTTGATGAATATAAGGGGTTAGGGCTAGAGAGCGACCAAAGTTACATATACTTTATGCGCGATAACTTGCTTAGCCACATTGATATTGATTTAAACAACACCCACTTTGCCAACGGCTTAGCCGAAGATGGCGATAAAGAATGTGAAAGGTATAACGCATTATTAGAACAAATGCCAAGAGATATTCAATTACTTGGCTTAGGCTCTAATGGACATATCGCTTTTAACGAACCCAACACACCTTTTGATAGCCAAACCCACCTTGTAGATTTAACCGAATCCACTATTAAAGATAACGCAAGGCTATTTAACTCAATTGACGAAGTTCCACGCCAAGCCTTTACAATGGGCTTAAAAAATATAATGGACGCAAAAAAGATTTTAATAATAGCCAACGGCAAAAACAAAGCGCAAGCGGTATATAACACGGTAAAAGGGGAAGTTACCGAACTTGTTCCTGCAAGTATTTTGCAACTACACAAAGATTGCACCTTAATAGTTGATGAAGACGCAGGCGCATTAATAAAATAATTTTAAGGACCACTTATGAAAACATCAACCCCCACTTTCCATTTAGCCGAATGGTTTGGCGAAGAAAGGGCAATAGAGATGATTGCAAACGCAGGTTTTGATGCCTTTGACTATTCAATATATTCTATGTGCCGATTTAACTGGAAAGAAAATGCACCTATAATTATTGAAGACCATCCGTTATATAAAAGTAACTATGTAAAGCATGTTCGCCATCTAAAACAAGTGGCGCATAACGAAGGCATACATTGTAACCAAACGCACGCGCCCTTTCCACTATTTAACCCCTTTATTGAAAGCCTTATGAAAAAGAGCATTGAAGTAACGGCAGAAATCGGTGGCGAAATAGTAATTATTCACCCAGATAAAAGTTTCGGGTTAGATGGCAATATTGAAGCATATAACAAACTCTTACCGTTCGCAAAAGAACACGGTGTAAAAATAGCCACCGAAAATATGTTTGACTGGCGCGAAGAATTAGGCCACGCAGTTCCAAAAGCGTGTGGCACGGTAGAAAGTTTTACTGCCCACCTAAACGCTATTAAAGACCCATCTTTTGTAGCCTGTTTAGATTTAGGGCACGCCGAAATGATGAAAGACGGCACTTGCGCTGTGGATTTAATTAAGGCGATAGGTAATAGGCTTAAAGCCTTGCATATTCACGATAATGATAAAACGCACGATAACCACCAAATTCCTTTTTCAATGAGCATTGATTATAAGCCTATTGTAAAAGCATTAAAAGAAGTTGGTTATAACGGCTACTTTACATTAGAAGCCGATAGTTATACAGGCGCTTTAGGTAAGGAAAATGCAGTAAAATCGCAAATTGACCTTAAAAAGTCGCTTGATAAACTTATTGAACTTTATGAAAATGCATAAACCATAATAAAAATTGCGTATACTTTTATATAAAAGGATACGCTTTTTTTATGCAAAAAATAGTTATAAATCGCAAACTATTAAATATTTTTAGGGCTATAATTATAGCCTATTTAGTGTTGTTTTTTGCGCTATTTGTTAGGGGAGTTATAATGAAAAAATATATCTACCCCTTAAAGTATAGCGAAATTGTAATTAAGTATTCTAAAGAATATAACCTAAATAGCGCACTAATTTTTGCCACTATTAAAGTAGAAAGCAATTTTAACGAA
Source organism: Clostridia bacterium (assembly GCA_017467345.1). Classification (GTDB taxonomy): domain Bacteria; phylum Bacillota; class Clostridia; order Christensenellales; family Borkfalkiaceae; genus UBA1259. Next base: position 1,302 of record JAFTSI010000015.1, on the reverse strand, counting down.
AATGCTGTTTCAAATAAAGGGGCGATAGGGCTAATGCAAATAAAAGAAAGCACGGCAAATTATATTGCAAATATGCTTAAAGAAAAAGAGTTTGATTTGTATAACGCAAACACTAATATTAAGTATGGTTGCCACTACTTAAACTACCTAATAAAACGGTTTAATAATATAGAAACTGCAATCGTAGCATATAACGCAGGCGAAGGCAGGGTAAGTGAATGGCTAAAAAATAAAGAGTATAGTGAAAACGGAATAACCCTAACAAAAATCCCATACAAAGAAAGCAAAGAGTATAAAGAAAAAATTATTGAAAGTTTTAGAAAATATACAAAATTATATAAAAATATTCTTGACAAATAAAAATATTTTGAGTAAGATATAAGGGCGCGTGAGGGTGGCGGAATTGGCAGACGCGTACGTTTGAGGGGCGTATGGTTATCCGTGTGGGTTCAAGTCCCATCCTTCACACCACTAATAACCTAAATTGAACCATTGTGTTTGATTTAGGTTATTTTATTTTTGCAATAAAATTAAAATCAATTTTAATGGGCGTAAATACTTGTTAAAAGGGCGTTTCAATCGCTTCCTTATATCTTTATGAAGTGGCGTTTTATGCCGTCGAAAGACTATTGACAAGAGTTCGGGGCGTGGTAGGCTATTAACGCCAAAGGCAACAAAAAACCCACCTTTCACGGTGGGTTGTAATGTTCGCCCTTATTTGCCATTAACCACGCCACGATAGAGTTCTCTTGTCAATAGTAGCGTGGAATAAATAGCCACTTTGTTTAATTATTTATACGCATATTTCTAATTGTATTTCAACTTTATATAACTTTTTAGATTTTTGAGTAAAAGAAAAGCCCTGATTGTCGTCAGGACTATTCTTTATAGGGTTATTAAGTTTTATTTTAATTTTATCGTCGTATAAAGTTATTTCCTTAACGGCATAATTGATTAGCATTTCAGGGTCTAATTCTAACATTTTTGTATAATAACTTTCAATATCTTTTTCGGTATATTTAACTGTTATTTTACTACGCTGTATTAAAATATCTCTTTCTAAATCTTCAAGTTTTGTTTCAAGTTCGTGTAAACGTTTATTTGTCGTTTGAGAAATAATGCCGTTTTCTATTGCAGTCATAATATTTTCTAACGCTTTTTCGGTATTACTTTTTGCTCTTAATATGTTATTTAATGAAGAATTAAGTATTAGTTGAGAATCTTGTGTTTTAAGTAAGCCATTTACTATTTTTCGCATTGTATCAGGCTTGCTTAATTCTTCATTAAATAACCTTTTAAGAG
>JAFTSI010000014.1 GCA_017467345.1 Clostridia bacterium | reverse complement strand
CTATTTTTGGCTCTTTTTCGTTAGGAAATGGAACGGAAGAACAAACGCAAATTAAATTGTTTTTACCATCGCTTACTAAGTATTCGGCATAATTATAAGAATATTCTAAAATCTTTTTTATAAACATACTATTTTTCCTTTAAGGTTATTATATCAACCCAATAATATTATTGTCAATATATATTTTGAGTTGCATAATCATAAAAAGAAACACCCCAAAAGGAATTACCTTTTGGGGTGTATATGTTTTAAGTTAGTCTGTAAGCCGAGTTCTGTCGTGTATGGTCATTTATCTACGAACTATGTTACCATAGCCCCCTAGCGATATTTTAGTAAGCCGTTTAGGTGGAACTCCCTATGTCAAACGGCTTGTCAATCTTGCTTCGGGTGGGGTTTACATATGCCCCCTTCGTTACCGAAAGGGCGGTGGGCTCTTACCCCACCTTTCCATCCTTACCTAATTTTAGGCGGTTTATTTCTGTTGCACTTTCCTTAAAGTCGCCTTCACCGGGATTTCTCCGGCACCCTGTTCCTATAAAGCTCGGACTTTCCTCATTGACAGTTTCTCTCTGCCCCCGCGACCATATAACTAACTTAAAAGTAAACTAATTTTAACTTAAAGGTTGTTTTTTGTCAATTCTTTTTTGTTTATTTCTTCGGCGTATACTTTTAGGTATTTGCTAACTGTATTTTCCCAGTCAGTAAAATTATTTTTAGCATTTTTGCCTACTTTTAGCCTTTCTGTTTCGTGTAAAAGTATCCACTCTATTTTATCGGCAAAATCCTTTTCCGTTTGTTTGCTAACAAAACCCGTTTCGTTATCAATTATTCTTTCGCTTGCGCCCGTGCCTTTTAAAACTAACGAAGGTGTATCAAACGCGCCTGCCTCTAACATTACAAGCCCATCACTATCAAATATGCTTGGGAACAAAAACAGGTCGGCATTTTTATAGAACTCTTTTTTCTTTTCGCCCTTAACTTCGCCGTGGAAGAAAACAAAATTACTAATACCTAACTTTTTGCTTAATTTTTTAAAGTATTTAGTATCTGCCCCCCTACCCACAACATTAAAGGTAAAAGGCAAGCCCTTTTCTTTTAGCAAGGCAAGGCTTTTAAGCGAAAACTGTATGTTTTTACGCTTTGCAACAAGCCCTAAATATAAAAGGTTAAAGGTGGTGTTTTTAGGTTTAACAAACTCACTTTCGCTTTTATATAAGCAACCGTTTTTAATAACGGTAAAAGGTAGTTTAGAGCCGTAATCATTAAGTTCAAGCCCCATTGAATTAGAAACAACTAAAAGTCTATCTGCCCCATTTACGCGCTTAATAATGCGCTTTATAACCCCATCTACCATAAACTTAAAAGGCAACGCATCTTCGTAGCAATACCTATATTTAGTGTGTATTGTGCAAACAACTGGAACGCCTAATTTTTTACCCATTTTATTAGCAAAATCTGCCATCATACCAGGGGTTTGGGTGTGTATGATATTAGGGTTAAAATCAAGTAGGTTTTTCTTTAAGCGCTTATCAAGTTTTGGCAAAGCAAAAATATCGTTTTTGCCAAACGCAATTGATTTAGAGCGATATACCTTAAAAGGATATTCAGTTTTATCTTCCCTATGATAAGATGGCACAAACACGGCAACTTCTGCGTAGTTTGATAGGCACTTAGCATATTCAAAAACGGCGCGTTCCGTTCCACCAACACCAGGGTAAAAACTATCGGTAAAAATAGCAACCCTTAGGGATTTTTTGTTAGTTTCCATACTTAAATAATAAACCTTATATAATAATTTGTCAACACATATACTTTTAACAAAAATAAAAGACAGTAATATACATCACCGTCTTTTATCTTTTAGTTTTTAATAAATAAAAACTCTTTTTAAGGTTTTTCGTTAAAATTAAGAATTGATATTCAACTTCTTACTTTTAGGTATATAAATACCAACAAAAACTAATTTTAATTATAAATAGTTAAAATTAATTATTTACAATTTTTAGTATCTGCTTGCTTTTTACCTTTACAGTTTCTTGCAGTCTTCTTACTTCTCATAAAAACGACCTCCCTTGCTATTATTATGTTCCCTTTACTTTTTAATATACAAAAAAACGGCGAAAGTTTCGCCGTTTTTAACTGTTAATTTATGGTAATTATCTAACCCCTATTCTTGTTGCGTTAGCCTTTCCAGATAAAATATCTTTAATAGAATATTTAGCAGATGCAATAATAACTTTAGTGCCTATTTTTACTGCGCTTTTAACATATTCAAGTTTAGCCCTGGCCCCGTTTGCGCCCACTCTTGATGCGCCGTTGCAGTAGTTTTCGCACTCTGTAATGTTTTCTAAAACTTCGTTTATGTCTTTACCACTAATCTCTTTAATTAAGGTGCTTGGGTTATTAGGTTCTTTATAAATCCCCTCTGCGCTTGTTAATATAAGCAATGTTTTTGCTTTTACAAGGCAGGCGATTTGGCTTGCCGTTTCGTCGTTGTCAACGCACTCAACAGCCTTACCAGTTTTGTTTTTAATAGTTTGTATTTCAAAACGCCTGCTTTCTTCGGTAGATACTGCGTCGTTATAATTAACTATAGGAATAGCATTTTGTTTAACTGCACGAAGTAGCATTTCTTTTAGGTGTTCGCGCTTGCCTTCGTCGTTAAAATGTTGGTGTTCAACTAAAACTTGGCGCAACGAATATTTAGAATCAACATACTGGCGATAGGTAGACATAAGTATTGATTGACCTTGTGCCGAATAGTCGGTTTTAACATCTTCTGTAGAGCCAGAAAGTTCTTTGCCCGTTCTCTTAATATAGTCAAGCCTACCCGTTTCAACTGCGCCACTTGTTACCCAAATGTATCCCGGTTTTAATTCGCTTGAAAGCCTTGCGATAAGGGTGTAATCTAAAATATTATTCTCTTTGTTAATTAGGGCCATTGAACCTATTTTGCCCACTAATTCTACATCAAAGTTCATAATTTTTACCTTTTGTTTTTTTTGATTATATCACACTAAACCTTTATAGTCAAACGCTATTTAATAAGGTTGAGAATTGCCGTATAATAAATATCGTATAACTTAATTAAATCTTCTTTACTAATTCTTTCGTTTGGTTCGTGTATAAAATTGCTTTTTCCCACAAACTCTGGGCCAAAGGCAACACCCTTTTCAAACACTCTTGCAAATGTGCTACCACCTTGGCTAATAGGCTTGCCATTTGTTCCTAAAACGGAATTATATGCAGAAAGCAAAGCCCTAACAAGTGGGCTATCTTTTTCCACAAACAAGGTATCGTGTTTTAGGCTTATTTCGTAGTCAAGCCCAAACTGGTTTAACTTTTCCTTAACGGTATCTAATGTAAAGGGGTGTGGAAAACGGCAATCGCAAAGCAATTCTATTTCGTTTTCGCTTTCATAAATTATATCAGGCGAAAGTGTTATAAACCCTTCTTCGCTATTTAATTTGCATAAACCAACCTTATCGTAAAATAAATAGTCTAAAACCTTTTCAACCTTTTCGCCCTTACTTAAAAAGTATTTAAATAGTGGTAAAAGCGCGTTCTTTCCAAGTTGTGGTTGAGAGCCGTGCGCGCTCTTTCCCACACTTTCTATAATGCCATTATTAAAGGTTAAACCAAACTCTTTAAGTTCCTTTTCATTTACAACAAAGTTAGGTTTTGCCGATGCATAGCCACACACAGCATTAACAACCGTTCCACCCTTAATATCGGTAAAGTTTTTAAGTTTAGGTATCTTTATTTTTATAACTGCCATACCCTTTTCGGCATAACTTACAGGGAAGTTTCCGTCGGGCGAAAAGCCATAAACGGGAAGATTTGCATTTTCTTTTAAATACTTGGCGTCTTGCCAACTGCTTTCTTCGTCGCCACCAACTATCAAACGGATTTTTCTATTAAAGGGTATGCCACTATCTTTAAGTTGCTTTAAGGCATATAAACAAATAAGCATAGGCGCTTTATCGTCGCAAAGCCCCCTACCGTAATAAATGCCATCTTTTTCGGTTAAAGTAAAAGGGTCAGTTTCCCAGCCCGTGCCACTTGGCACAACATCAAGGTGGCCTATAATACCTATTTCTTCGCCATCACCTATCGCCACTTCTAAGGCATAGCCGTTGTGATTAATAACGGTAAAGCCAAGCCTTTCGGCAATGCTTTTATAAACGGAAAACGCTCTTTCAATATTTTCGCCAAAAGGCGCGCTTTCGGTTTTTTCACCCTTAACGCTTGGAACTTTAATTAAGGAGTTTAGGTCGTTAATAAAAGATAAAAAGTGTTGCATAATGCCCCCGAATTACTTCTTTAAACATATTATATACTAATTTTAAATAAAAGGTTATAAAAAATAAAGTTTTTAGTAGGTATTTTCAATAATATTTTGTATTTTTGCTATTTTTATGCTACAATAAACCTATATGGAAACTAATGAGAATATTCACGCTGGTCATAGGGCGCGTTTAACTGAAAAGTTTTTGAAAGACCCAACTTCCCTTTCCGACCACGAAGTTTTGGAAATGATACTTTTTCGTTCTTTGCCACGAGTAAACACTAACCCTTTAGCCCACAAGTTGATTAGAACTTTTGGTGGTATAAAGTCGGTGTTTAACGCGTCGCCACAAGACTTAATGAAAGTTTCAGGCGTTGGAAAGAAAACGGCAACCGATTTAGTGCTTTTTGGTCAAGTTATAAAAAGAATAACAGAAACTAAAGAAAACTGCAAAAGGTTATCTATGGTTACTCAAAAGAATATTGACTATGTTAGAGATTATTTTTTAGAGCAAGCCACCGAAGGTTTCTTGGTTTGTATGTTAGATGAAAACTATAAGGTTATAAACGAACTGCTTTATAACAGCGGGCTAATCCACTCAGTTATGGGTGATTTAAATGAACTTGTTGATGCGCTTTCAATAAACAAGCCAAAACTTGTATTGATAGCACATTCACACACAAGTGGCAGTCCTGAGCCAAGCAAAACTGATGATAGGTCAACGGCTAAAATACATATGATGTGTTCTGCTCATAATGTGTCGCTTATTGACCATATAGTTATTGCAAAAAACAAGGCGTTTAGTTATGCGCTTGAAGGAAGATTACAACACATAAAAGAAAGTTGCAAGTTTGAAAATATGGAGTTTTAGTATTATGGAAAAAATTAGAACGCGTTTTGCACCAAGCCCCACAGGATATTTACACATAGGTGGTTTAAGAACGGCTTTATACGGCTACCTTTACGCAAAAAAACAAGGTGGCGAATTCGTTTTAAGAATTGAAGATACCGATACGGCAAGATATGTAGATGGTTCTGTTCAAATTATTTACGACACTATGCGCGATTCAGGTATTATGTATGATGAAGGTCCAGATGTTGGTGGAAACTATGGCCCATATGTTCAAAGTGAAAGAAAATCAATCTATACTGAATACGCTAAAAAGTTAGTAGAACTTGGTGGCGCATACTATTGTTTCTGTTCGCCAGAGCGCATTGCTTCTCTTAAAGATGAAGATGGCAATGTTCGTTACGATAAGCATTGCTTAAAACTAACCAAGGAAGAAATTGAACAAAAAATCGCTAATGGAGAGCCTTATGTTATAAGGCAAAATGTTCCAGAATCTGGCACGGGCAGTTATCACGATTTGGTTTATGGCGATATTAGTGTTGATTATAAAGATATTGAAGATGGCATTTTAATCAAAAGCGACGGAATGCCTACTTATAACTTCGCAAATGTTATTGACGACCATTTGATGGGCATTACCCATGTTATTCGTGGCACAGAATATTTATCGTCAACCCCAAAATACAATCTTATGTATGATGCGTTTGGTTGGGAAAGGCCTGTTTATATTCACCTTCCCCCTATTATGAAAGACGCAACGCGTAAACTTTCAAAGCGCCACGGTGATGTAAGTTATGAAGATTTTGTTAAAAAGGGCTATGTTAAAGAAGCAATAGTAAACTATATCGCATTGCTTGGTTGGAGTCCTAAAACCAACACCGAAAAAATGAGTTTAGCAGAACTCACCGAAAGTTTTTCGCTTGACGGAATTAGCAAGTCGCCATCTATTTTTGACGAAACCAAAATGCGTTGGCTTTCTGGCGAATACATTAAAGAAATGAGTGATGATGAGTTTGTTGAAAGGGGTATGCCTTTCTTTAAGGAAAGTAAAGTTTACGGTAAGTATGACCTTAAAAAGATAGCATCACTATTAAAAACAAGGGTAGAAATATTTAGCCAAATCCCCGAAAAAATCAACTTCTTAGAAGAGTTTGATAAATACGATTTAGCATTATACACCCACAAAAAAATGAAAACCGATTTAGAAATCGCTAAAACTGTTTTGCCTATCGCAAGGGAAAAGATAGCAAACTTAAAAGAGTTCACTTTTGATAGCGTGCATGATGCCGTTATGGAAACGGTTGGCGAACTTGGTATGAAAAACGGCCAAGTATTCTGGTGTGTAAGGGTTGCAATTTCTGGCAAAGAATCAACACCAGGTGGGGTTATGGAAATTGCCGAACTTTTAGGCAAAGAAGAAACTTTAAGAAGATTAGATTTTTCTATAAACTTAATCAACGGTTAATATGAAAAGATTAATTAAAAAACTTATTTATAAAGAAAAAGCATCTTCGCAAGACTATATCAACTATTTAAGAAAAAAAGGTGTTATCGTTGGCGAAGGAACGGTTATTTTTGACCCTGTTTCTACGCTAATTGATGCAACTCGCCCATTTTTAGTAAAAATAGGCAAAAATGTTCAAATAACTCGTGGTGTTACAATACTCACCCACGGCTACGACTGGAGTGTTTTGAAAGGAAAATACGGCAATGTTTTAGGCTCTGCGGGTGAAGTTGAAATAGGCGATAATGTTTTTATAGGAATGCAGACAACAATCCTTAAAGGTGTTAAGGTTGGCTGTGATGTTATTATCGGTGCAAACTCGCTTGTAAACAAAAACCTTGAATCGGGCTATGTTTATGCGGGAAACCCTGCTAAAAAAATTTGTTCAATTGAAGATTATTATTCTAAAAGGGTTAGCGAACAAGAAAGCGAAGCAAAACTTATTTATAAAAAGCATGTAGAAAGGTTTGGTAAAGAACCGCCCATTGAAACATTTAGTGAATTCTTTTGGCTGTTTTGGGAAAGAGAAAAACCTTTACCCAAGGGTTTTGAAAAAATGATGAAACTTTTAGGCGAAGAAAGTTTCGCTCTTTCTATGAAAGTGTTTAAAAAATCGCCACCAAAATATAACGGTTTTGATGAGTTTATTAAAGAAATGAAAAAATAAAAAGGAAAAGGAACTTTTTTAAAAGTTCCTTTTTTATACTATTTTTTTGTTTTCACATAAAGAGTTTATTAGGGGCTTGTTTAACAATTCTAAATATTTAGAAATACCAGAAGTTATTAAGCTGCTCATTTTATAAACTAAATTAAGGCGCGTTGCGTTAAAAAGGTTATAGTTTTGTAGCGATTTAGATGCCACAACCCCTATTATACTTATATCCCCCAACTCTCCAAGTTTTTTATTAACTCCAAGCCCAGGCTTTAACCCTTTATTTTGAACACGAACTATTCCAACATCTTCTTGTTCGCCAACTGCTGCGTCTATGGCAACTACTAAACAGTTTGGGTGCATTTCTTTAATATAAGTTTTTGCATATTCCACTTCTTTTGCCGTTATAGGAGAGTTAAGTGTGCCGTAAACAAACGAACTTGCCCCATTTTTTCGCAAAAATGTTCCTATTAACGGTCCCAAACTATCACCAAGCACTAAATCGCTCCCCACACATATAAATATAGGTGTAAGTTTTTTTGGGTTTAATTTATTTAATGATTGACATATGCCGTCAATAATAAAATCGTTAAATATGCTAAATGAAAAATCCTGTTCCATAAAATGCTCCTAAAAAGTTTAACGAATAAATTATTGACAAAAAGATAAAAATTAAACTGGCAAATTAATATTCTTGCAATTTTTAACCCTTTGTGATATATTTATTTACATATTAAAGGAGATTTTATGGCTACAAGCATTATAATTGATGCCGTGGTTGTTTCCTTATTAATAATCTTTGCTCTATCGGGACTTTTTAAGGGCTTTGCAAAAACATTTATATCAATATTTGGAACTATTTTAAGTTTACTATTTGCAATACTCTTAGCGAAAACGGTGGCAAACTTTTTAGAAAACTCATTTTCTCTTGCTACTAAATTATCGTATAAGTTAAATGGTTTTGTTGAAAAAGTGTTTGGCGCAGAGATTACGGGAATGACTTTTGGCGAAGCAAACGAAAACGCACTATCTAATAGTGGACTTGCAGGTTGGATAATTAACGGCATTTTATCCTTAAAAAATGATGGTGCTATTTTAGAAACTGCAACACTTGGCGATATAATTTCTAAAATGTTTGCCTACTATATAACCATAATTATAGCAGTTATCGTTATTTTTATTCTGTTCAAAATTATATTCTTTATTATAGGCGATTTAATTGTTAAGGCAAGAAAGTTTAATGTGGTAAATGCTGTTGATAGGTCGTTAGGGCTTTTGCTTGGAATAGTTAAAGGCATAATTTCAGTAAACTTTATTTTAATGATATTAATCCCCTTGCCCTTTGGCTTTTGCCAAACGATTGCTGTAGAACTTCCAAACACGGTGGTTGCGTCAATAGTAAACAAAATTGACATGTTTGGCATTTTATTAAATGTTATATTTGACCCAACAAACGCATTAACATTTTTACCAAATTAATTTCAAATTATTATATAATTAAACTTCATAATACCATTAACCACAAAAAGGTGAGATTTTCTCACCTTTTTATTTTTGCATTATATATAATTTTGCGCCAAACTTTATTAAAGAAAAATGTTTTAGCGCAAACAATTAAGCGCATAAACAACAATGTTTTGTGCTTGGCGCGTTAGGTGATGACGCACAAATTGACAAATGCGCATCTAAAAATTGTTTTACAATCTTTTGCTGTGCGTAAAAAAGATTTAATTACTTTAATATAGTTCTGTTTTGGCAAACAATGTAAAACTCAACCAAAATAATAATTTTTACAAGAATATAATGTTTAACAAAACTCCTTTCCCCTATTATTTGATTTTTTATAAAAAAATCAAAAACACACAAAAACCTCAAAAAATGGGCTTAGCGCACGCAAAATAGCCTTAAAAATGAGCAATTTTTATCTTAAAAATTAAAAAAATATTTGTCCATTTTAAAAAATGCCCGTTTCACGTGAAACAATTTTGCCAAAAACCCCTTGTTTCATGTGAAACAAAAGTGCAAAATCTTGGTTGGTTTGGTGTGGGTTGGTTTTGTAAGATGCTTGCGTTTTGAGTGGTTGTTTGGTTTGTTGAGTATTTTGGCGGGCGTTTTTTGTGGGGTTGGTGCTTGGTTTTTTTTGTGAAATGCCCTATTCTGTGTTGTTTTTTTAAGGAAATGTTGTTTGTCTGTTGTGTGTTTGGGGCTCGTTTTTTGGGTGTTTTGCAAGTGTTGTGTTTGTATGTATTGTGATGGTTTTTTGTGTTTGTTTTGTAAAAACGGTAATAATTAAGGGTCGTTTGAGACAAAATGGCTTAAAAAATTATCGGCTAAAAAATTAAACCATTCTCGCTCAGGCCGTTAAAATGAGATTTTTTAAAGCCAAAAATCGGTGATTTTTTGCTTGGTTTTTAATAATATGATGTTTTGTTGTCCTTTGTGGCCAGGTTTTGCGAAGTGTGTTTATGGCTTAGGTGTTGTGTGTTGGTTTTTGTGTTCTGGGTTGGTGTGTCTGGTTTTTTATGTGTCTTTAGTGGTTTGTTCTTGCTTTTTGCTTTGTTTTGTTAATTTTTGATATAAATTAAGTGTTTTTTGTGTGATTTTATATGAATATGTGGTGATGGGGCTATGGCTTTTGCTAAATACAGTGTTTTGAGTTGGTTTTTGAGCGATTTTTTTTGATTTTTATTTTAAAACATATTGCGCTAAACTTAAAAATAAAGATTTTTTATGCGCTATTTGTTGTATTCTTTGTTTTTGTTTGTGTGTGGGGTTATGGGAGATGTTCAAAGATTTTTATATAATTTTTGATGGACTGTTTTGCTTATTTTTAAACAAAAATAGTGCGCTTATGTTTTTTGGCGCAAGAAATAATAACAAAAATTGTTGCGCTTTTGATTAATGGCGCAAAGAAAATATTTTTGCGCCATTAATAATTTTAATTTTTTTATTTTAAAAGTTTTAAAAATGGGTTGTTTTTTTTGTTTATATAGTATATACTTAATAAGAATTATATTTATATAAAACATTAAGAAATATTCAATGTTATTTGGGTATAATATTATTGCCAAGTTTGGCGATACATTTACAATTTAAAAGGAGACTTGAAATTTGAAAACAAAAGGTTCAAAACTAATTTGGATTATACTTGCAATAGTTGTTGCAGTTGTTGCAGTATTTTCTTTAACAAATTGCTTGAACGAAAGAAAGAGTGTAGATATTTCTGAGTTTGATGCAATTGTTGCAGAAATGGATAAAACCGACCCTGCAAAAGCAGAGTTTACTTTAGCCGAAATGAGCGCGTTGGGCACAAAACTTGTTGATAGCAAAATTATTGACGCGTTGCCTGATGAATATATTACTGTTTCAATTAGTAATGTTTATTTTGACAACTATGTTGTTGAATTTGACTTAAAGTGCGTTTTAGCCGAAAACAGAACAAGAACATTAGAGTTTTCTTCTGTTTATTCAAGAAGCGCATCAACCGTTGCTAATTATGAAACCGTTTTAACAGAATGTGGAATTAACTATTCTTATGCAGACCCTAATGCAGGCTCACTTTGGTCAAGCATTATGCCTATGCTTATAGGTTGCGTTGTTATTGCAATAGTTTTCATAATAATTATGAACACCACTCAAGGTGGCACAAAGGGTGCAATGAGTTTTGCAAAAACTAATGCAAGAGTTAATAAAGACCTTAGAGTTCGTTTTAGTGATGTTGCGGGCGCAGAAGAAGAAAAAACCGAACTTGCCGAAGTTGTTGACTTCCTTAAAAACCCAAGAAAGTTTAGCGAACTTGGTGCAAGAATACCTAAGGGTGTGCTTTTAGTTGGCCCTCCCGGAACAGGTAAAACTCTCTTTGCAAAAGCCGTTGCAGGCGAAGCAGGTGTTCCATTCTTTTCTATAAGTGGCTCTGACTTTGTTGAAATGTTTGTAGGTGTTGGTGCATCAAGAGTGCGCGACCTATTTGATGTTGCAAAAAAGAGTATGCCTTGTATAGTATTTATTGACGAAATAGACGCAGTAGGTCGTCAACGCGGAACAGGTATGGGCGGTGGACACGACGAAAGGGAACAAACCCTTAACCAACTGCTTGTTCAAATGGACGGATTTGAAACTAACGACGGAATTATCGTAATGGCGGCAACAAACCGTGCCGACATTTTAGACCCTGCTCTTTTAAGGCCGGGTAGGTTTGATAGGCAAATCTATGTTAATGTTCCTGATGTTAAGGGCAGAGAAGCGATATTGAAAGTTCACGCAAGAAATAAGCCCTTATCTCCAGATGTTAACTTTAAAAATGTTGCAAGAATGACAAGTGGTTTCTCTGGTGCAGACCTTGAAAACTTGTTAAACGAAGCGGCTATACTTGCTGCGCGCGCTAATAGAAAGTTTATTACCAATGTAGATTTATACGAAGGTATTAACAAGGTATTAATCGGGCCACAAAAGAAGAGTAGGCTTGTTACAGAAACGGATAAACGCATCACGGCATACCACGAATCTGGCCACGCAATTTTGGCAAAATTATTGCCTAACTGCGACCCCGTTCACGAAGTATCAATTATTCCACGCGGTCAAGCGGCAGGCTATACAATGACAAGACCTGATAGCGACGATAACCACCTAACCAAGGCAAAACTTATGGACGATATTGTTATGACTCTTGGTGGTAGAGTTGCCGAAGAATTAGTTATTAAAGACATTTCGGCAGGTGCGTCTGGCGACATACAAGCCGTTACTAAACGCGCAAGGCTTATGGTAACTGAGTGGGGTATGAGCGAAAAGGTTGGACCTATTTCATACGGTAGCGATAAGGAAATATTTATCGGTAGAGATATGGCGTCGCACGCATCATATAGCGACAAAACGGCATCTATTATTGATGAAGAAATACAAAAGATTGTAACTGATTCACTTGCGAAAGCAAGGAAGTTGCTTGCAGAAAATAGAAAACTTTTAGACAATATGGCAAGGCTTTTAGTTGAAAAGGAAACCATATTTAGCGAAGAAGTTGACCTTTTAATGCAAGGCAAATCGGTTGAAGAAATTATTGCGTTTATGGAAGAAAACGAATCTAAACTTTCTGAAAACCCTTTTGAAAGGAAGAATAGAGTTATTGTTCCTGAAAAGAAAGTGGAAAAGAAAGAAGAAGAGATAGAAGTGGAAGTTATAGAAAAAAAACCAAAAACGCCAAGAAAGAGAACTACAAAAACGGTTAAAAAGGAAAATGCTCCTAAAACCGAAGATAAAGAATAAACTGAAAAATAAGCAATTTACTTGAAGGAGAAACTATGGGAAAAATTATTGCTTTTTCTAACCAAAAGGGTGGTGTAGGTAAAACTACAACTTGTGTTAATATGTCGGCATACCTTGCACAAAAAGGTTATAAAGTTTTGATTGTTGACTTTGACCCACAAGGCAACGCGACAAGTGGTTTAGGCTTTGCTAAAAGTGATGTTAAAGGCTCTGCATACAATGTAATCATTGATGATATGCCACTATTTGAGGCTGTGGTAAAAACGGAAATTGAAAACCTTGACTTGTTGCCATCATCAATTGATTTGGCAGGCGCAGAAGTGGAACTTGTGTATGTGAAAAACAGAGAACACGCTTTGAAAAAAGCCATTGAATCTGCCGTGCCAAGTTACGATTACATAATGATTGACTGCCCACCATCACTTGGACTATTGACCATAAACGCGCTATCGGCAGCGAACACCGTTATTATACCTATCCAAAGCGAATACTACGCGTTAGAAGGTTTGTCGCAACTAATGAATAGTATAAAACTTGTTACTCGCCACTTAAACGCAGGTCTTAAAGTGGAAGGTGTAGTTTTAACTATGAACGACAAGCGCGCAATAATTTCAAGGCAAATAAGTGATGAAATTCGCAAGTTCTTTGGCAAACGCGTTTACGATACAATTATTCCACGAAATGTTAGGCTTGCCGAAGCACCAAGCCACGGTGTTCCTATTATGCTACACGATACCCGTTGCGTTGGCGCAAAGGCATACCTTGCTTTAACCGAAGAGTTTTTGAGTAGACAACCAGCAAAAAAATAAACGATAGGGAGAAAGTTAAATGAAAAACAATAGAGGTCTTGGAAAAGGATTATCGGCACTCTTTTCGGAAACGGAAGAAGATTACGGCAGAAGTATGCTCTTTGATGAGCCTGTTGTTGACAAAGAAAAAAGTGTTAGCGAAATAGATATTAGTTCAATCTTTGCAAACCCCAACCAACCAAGAAAGGTGTTTGATGAAACGGCATTAAAAGAACTTGCCGATTCAATTGAAAAGCACGGCGTTATTATGCCGATTATCGTTAACAAGAGTGGCGATAGATATATGATTATCGCTGGTGAGCGTAGGTTTAGAGCAAGTAAGATTGCAGGGCTTACCAAAGTTCCAGTAATAATTAAGAACTATAACGAAAGGCAAATTAAGGAAATATCTTTAATTGAAAACTTACAAAGGGAAGACTTAAACCCCATTGAAGCGGCAACGGCTATGCGTTCACTTATGGACGACTACGGCTTAACCCAAGAAGACCTTGCCGACAGAATAGGTAAATCGCGCCCTGCGATTGCAAACACTTTAAGGCTTTTGAGTTTATCGCCCCAAGTAATAAAGATGGTTGCAGGTGGAACGCTTTCTGCGGGACACGCAAGGGCTATTATTTCAATGCCTGAAACCGACCAAATTAAGTTTGCCGAAGTGGCTGTTAAAGAAGGGCTTTCTGTTCGTGATGTAGAAAAGAAAGTTAAAGACTATTTTATGCCACCAGAAGAAAAGGCTAAAAAGAAAGTGAAGATGGAACTTTCTGCCGAACTTAAAGAACTTGTTGGCGAAATGCAACGCGTGTTTGGAACAAAGGTAAATGCAATTGGCAACGACACCAAGGGCAGAATATATATTGATTATTACACGCGTGATGATTTAGATAGGCTTGCAGAACTATTAGACTATCTTAAACAAAATAAAAGATAAAACGAGGTTTTGTTATGGTTTGGGTTTATGTTTGGCTTGCTATTACGGTATGTTCAGCAATAATTGAGTTTATTACAAACGAAATGTTGTCAATTTGGTTTGCTGGCGGCGGACTTGTTGCAATGATTCTTGCGCTTTGTGGATTATCGTGGTATATACATTTGCCAGCGTTTATAGTTGTTTCAATAGTGCTACTGTTGTGTTTTAGAAAAATAGTTCTAAAATATTTTTATAAGGGAGAGAGTAGAACAAACGCAGATTCTGCGATAGGAAAAGAGTATGAACTTTTAACACCAATATCGTTTGGCGTTAATGGTTCAATACGCGTAAATGATGTGGTTTGGACGGCTGTTGGCGTTGAGCAAAATGTTGAAATTAGCGCGGGAAAAACAGTTAAAGTTTTAGATATTAAAGGAAACAAATATGTAGTTGAGGAGGTAAAAAATGGATAATGTATTGATTATAATATTAGTTGCTTTGGCCGTTGTGGCATTTATAGTGTTAATAGCGTCTATTAAAATTGTTCGTCAATCAACGGCGCTTGTTATAGAAAGACTTGGAAAGTTTCACCGATTGTTACACACGGGTATTCATATGATAATACCATTTATAGATAGAAGTGTTGGTGGACCTATAAGTCTTAAAGAAAGAGTTGCAGACTTTGCGCCACAACCTGTTATAACAAAAGATAATGTTACTATGCAAATTGACACGGTGGTATACTTTCAAGTTACCGACGCGAAACTTTTCACTTACGGTGTAGAAAGCCCCATAAGAGCGATTGAGAACTTAACGGCAACCACTCTTCGTAATTTAGTTGGCGAACTTGAACTTGATGGAACGCTTACTTCAAGAGATACTGTTAACAGCAAGATGCGCATAATTCTTGATGAGGCCACAGACCCTTGGGGTATTAAAATCAACCGTGTAGAACTAAAAAACATATTGCCACCAAAAGACATACAACAAGCAATGGAAAAGCAAATGAGAGCAGAGCGCGAAAGGCGTGAAGCAATACTTCGTGCAGAAGGCGAAAAGCGTAGTAATGTGCTTGTTGCTGAGGGTGAAAAAGAGGCAATGATACTTCGCGCAGAGGCAAAAAAGGCGGCTATGATTGCCGAAGCAGAGGGAACTGCAAGCGCAATTAAAATGATTAACGACGCAAATCCTAATGCTGCGTATATAACATTAAAGGGATATGACGCTTTAAAAGTTCTTGCAGATGGCAATTCTACCAAAATAATTGTTCCAAGCGAGTTGCAAAATGTAACTGGTTTGCTTGCAAGTCTTAAAGCAGTTGTTGAACCAGACGAAAAAGAAAAAAAATAATGCGACAGAAAGGGGCTTTTAGCGCAACTCATCGGTGGCGATGCCGGACAGGTTGAGCGTGATAATGCACAACAAAACTTCCGTGCGCTTGCAAGTGGTGGTGCGCTTGCAGGAACTCTTGCAAAAGGTGCAAAAGCCGTTGGAAATACTGCAAGCAATT
>JAFTSI010000013.1 GCA_017467345.1 Clostridia bacterium | reverse complement strand
CGTTGGCATAAACGCCTTGCACGGCGAATTTGGTGAAGACGGCGCACTTTCAGGTCTACTTGCCCTTTGCGAAATTGCGCTTGTGGGTTCGCCTATGCTTGGCTCTTCAATAGCAATAAATAAGTCGGTTTCAAAAACCATACTGCAAGGCTTAAATGTAAACTGTTTGCCTTGCAAAACCGTGTCAAATGCCTTTACCCTTGATAGTGTTGTAAATGAACTTGGTTTTCCGTTAATAGTAAAACCACAAAAGGGTGGTTCAAGCATTGGCATAGAAAAAGCAAACGATATAAATGAACTTACTCGCGCAGTAAACACGGCACTTCGCTATGGCGAAAAGGCAGTTATAGAGCCACTTATAGAAAACTTTATAGAAATAAATATAGGTGTATATAAAAACTGTAAAAACGAAATAGTTTTAAGTGAGTGTGAACGCCCTATCGGCAAAACGGAAGTGCTATCTTTTGAAGATAAATATTCGGGTGGTATAAAAGAGTTCCCTGCAAAAATCCCCAAAAAGATATCAAACGAAATAAAGCGCACGGCAAAACTAATTTATGAAAGTTTAGAACTTGAAGGGGTGTGCCGTATGGACTTTATGGTAAAACTTGATAAAGTGTATTTAAACGAAATAAACACCGTTCCAGGCTCACTTGCATACTACCTATTCACAAACACTACCAAAGGCTTTTCGCTTGTGCTTGCCGATTTAATAGCGCGTGCCGAAAAAAAGTTCGCTGAGAGCAGTTCGTTGCAACGCAGGTTTAATTCTTCGGTGCTTGATATTAAGGGAGTTAAGGGCGCAAAACGCTTGTAATAATTTAACGGTTGTGTTAAAATGATAGCGAAAAAAGAAAAGGAGTGTTGATATGCAAAAGATTCAAATGAAAACTCCGCTCGTTGAAATGGACGGCGACGAAATGACCAGAATACTCTGGGGCTGGATTAAAGAAATACTTATTGAACCATTTGTAGATTTAAAAACTGAATACTACGATTTGGGCTTACCTTATCGTGATAAAACCGACGATAAGGTTACCGTTGATAGCGCAAACGCAACCTTAAAATACGGCGTTGCAGTTAAGTGCGCTACCATTACCCCAAACAACCAAAGGGTAGAAGAATATAACCTTAAAAAAATGTGGAAAAGTCCAAACGGCACTATTAGGGCAATCCTTGACGGAACGGTTTTCCGTGCCCCTATTTTAGTTGACGGAATAACCCCATATATACCCACTTGGAAAAAGCCTATCGTAATAGCCCGTCACGCATATGGCGATATTTATAAGGCAGTTGATGGCTTTACTGGTAAAGGCAAAGCCGAACTTGTTTACACCGATAAAAATGGCGAAAAGCAAACCACACTTATCCACGATTTTGATGGTGATGGAATTGTATGTGGTATGCACAACACCGAAAAGAGTATTGAAAGTTTTGCAAGGGCTTGCTTTAATTACGCGCTTGATATGAAACTTCCACTTTGGTTCTCTACCAAAGATACCATTAGCAAACTTTATGATGGAACATTTAAACGCATCTTTGCGGAAGTTTACGAAGAGTATAAAGAAAGGTTTGAGAAAGCAGGCATAGAATATATGTATACTCTTATTGATGATGTAGTTGCAAGAATAGTTCGTAGCGAAGGTGGAATAGTTTGGGCTTGCAAAAACTACGACGGTGATGTTATGAGCGATATGGTTGCTACTGCATACGGTAGCCTTGCTATGATGACCAGCGTTTTAGTTTCACCCGAAGGCATTTACGAATACGAAGCAGCGCACGGCACAGTAACCCGCCACTACTATAAATACATTAAAGGCGAAGAAACTTCTACTAACCCCGTAGCAACAATATTTGCTTGGAGTGGCGCACTTCGTAAGCGTGGTGAACTTGATAATCTTCCCGACCTTATGGCATTTGCCGATAAACTTGAAAAGGCAACCATTGCCACCATTGAAAATGGTGAAATGACTGGCGACCTTGTATCGCTATTCAAAAAAGAAGGCATTACCCCCAAGAAACTCAACAGTAAAGATTTCTTAAAGGCAATAGCATCAAGAATATAATTAAACTAAAAAAAGAGTGGTTAAAAAACCACTCTTTTATTTTACGATTTAACTATAAAATGCTTTCTAAAAGATTTTTAACGGCTAAAATTAAAAGGAGTATAAAGCCGAAAAGGGAAGAGTATTTGCCAAAGGCTTTGCCAAGTTTTTCGCCAAGGAATAGGGCGAATAAAACTATTATTAGGGTTATAACGGCAATTATTAAAACTGCTATATAAATTGAAAGGGTTAGTTCTAAACTTAAAGTTATTCCAACGGCAAGCGCATCAATGCTTGTTAACACGGCTTGCAAAATTAAGGCTAAATAGGTTAGGTTTTTTTGGGGCTTTTCTTCAAGTGGGTTTTCTTTTAAATCTTTAATAAAATCGTATAGTATTTTGCCTGCTAAAATAAAGAAGATTGCCGAAACCAAGTATCCAGAAAAGTTAGATATTTTTTCGGCAAAAATACTGCCTATAAAAAAGCCTATTAGTGGCATAATGCCTTGGAACAAGCCAAAAAGCAAGGGCATACTTAATTTTTTGCCTTTTGAAAGATTGCCCTTATATGTTAAACAGTTTGCAATTGTTAGGGTTGCCGCGTCCATTGAAAGGGCAACGCCCACTAAAATAATATCAAATAAATTCATAAAAAACCTTGATGTGATTATATAAAATTATATTGCTTTTGTCAAAGGAAAATGCTATTATAATAATGCTATGGAAAAAATCACTAAAGAGTGGGATGAGTTCTTAAAAGAAGAGTTTTCAAGCCAAAGTTACCTATCTTTGCGCCAGTTTTTGAAAGAAGAATATTCCACAAAAACAATATACCCATCAATGTATAACATATTTAACGCAATGAAACTAACGCCGTTAGATAATGTAAAGGTGGTAATTTTAGGGCAAGACCCATATCACGAAGAAGGTCAAGCAATGGGCTTATCTTTTTCTGTGCCAAAGGGTATAGAAAAACCGCCGTCGCTTAAAAACATCTATAAAGAAATAAGCGAAGAACTTGATATAGAAATGCCAAGTAGTGGCGACCTAACAGGTTGGGCAAAGCAAGGGGTGCTATTACTTAACGCAGTTTTAACAGTTCGCGCGCACCAAGCAAACTCTCATAAAAACCGTGGTTGGGAAGAGTTTACTGATGGCATTATTAAAAAACTTTCAGCCCTAAAAAGTGGTTTAGTGTTTATTTTGTGGGGCGCAAACGCGCGTAGCAAAAAGCCACTTATTGATAGCAGTAAACATTTAGTATTAGAAAGCGCGCACCCAAGCCCCTTATCTGCATATAACGGATTTTTTGGGTGTGGGCATTTTATAAAGGCAAACGAATACCTTATTAAGAATGGCAAATTGCCTATTAGTTGGAGTGAGTTATGAAATACGCAGTAATTTTAGGCGACGGAATGGCAGACTTTCCACAAGATTTTTTGGGTGGCAAAACCCCACTTGAACTTGCAAACAAACCAGTTATTGATGGTTTATGTTCGGTTAGCGAAGTAGGGCTTATGAAAACCGTGCCTTGTGGTATGAAACCAGGTAGTGATGTGGCTAACCTTTCCGTTTTAGGGTATAACCCTAAAGAGTGTTATACGGGCAGGTCGCCATTAGAAGCGGCAAGTATCGGCATTAATGTTGAAGATACCGATATCACTTTGCGCGCTAATTTGGTGTGTGTTTCAAACGAAGAAAATTATGCCGATAAAACTATGATAGATTATTCGGCAAGCGAAATCACCACCGAAGAAGCCAAGGTGTTAATTGATTACCTTGCAAAAGAACTTAACACCAAAGAATATTCTCTTTTTGCGGGCATAAGTTATAGGCATTGTTTGGTTGTAGAAAATGGCACTCTTTCAGGCGACTTAACCCCACCACACGATATAACGGGTAAGACTATAAAAGAGTATTTGCCAAAGAGCGAAACGGGTAAAAAATACCTTGCGCTTATGGAAAAATCATACGAACTATTAAAAAATCACCCTATAAACATAGCAAGGGTAAACGCAGGTAAAAACCCTGCAAACTCACTTTGGTTTTGGGGTGAAGGAACAAAGCCAAGCCTTGAAGATTTCACTTCTAAATATGGCGTTAAAGGCGCAATAATTTCGGCAGTAGATTTGCTTAAAGGCATAGGCAAACTTTCTAATATGGAAGTTATAGAAGTTGAGGGCGCAACAGGTAATTACGACACTAATTTTATAGGCAAAGCCAAAGCCACCGTTGATGCGTTTAAGCGTGGAATTGATTTAGTGTATTTGCATATGGAAGCGCCAGATGAGTGTGGGCACCACGGCGACGCTAAGAATAAAATATATTCCATTGAACAAATATCGCAAGTGGTAGTAAAATACATTTTAGAAGAAATGGAAAAAATGGGCGAAGAGATATCAATGTTAATTTGCCCCGACCATCCAACCCCACTATCTACAATGACGCATTGTGCTGACCCTGTTCCATACTTGCTTTATAGAAAAGGCAAAAACCTATATAACGGCGCAAAATCATATACCGAAAAAGAAGGTAAAAACACAGGCGCATATTTAGAAAATGGATATGATATGATGAAAAAACTTTTACAAAAATAATTTTTTTAGCCCCCGAAAGTCTAATTCGGGGGTTTTTTCTATAAAAATCTAAAATATTTAGTTCATATCGGTGCGATATTTAGCATATATAATTTTGAAAATAAAAATGGGGGAAACCGTTATGAACGAAAAATTGCAGTATGCAGAAATGCTTGAAATACCGTATTCCACTTGTAGCGTAAACTACAAACCACCAAGGAAAAGGCTTTTCAAAACACGCAAAAAAACCGATACCGAAGTTAAGGGCGAACTTATTGAAAAAATCAACCAGTCGGCAGAGCCTTTGGAAGTAAAGCCCGATAAAGAAATTATTGAAGAAAAAATTAACGAAGTTAATGGGCTTGTAAAGGGCAACGAGCCTGAAAGTGTTGGGCAAGAGTTAAATAATATTGAGCCAACCTATCAAGAAAACGAAACGGTGGTTATTCGTGCCAAGAAAAAGCCAAAACTTAAAATCAATATTTTGGCAGTTCAGTTTGCCTTAATAGGTGTTTTAGCACTAACTATAATTTTAACCAACGCGCTACTTCCACAAAGTGGAATTAACACTTTTATATCCAAAGTGTTCCACGGCAACGAACAGTCGCTTGAAGTAGTTGATGAAAGGCTATATACCGAATTTGATGCAGGCTTGCCAACCGATAACGCGCAAATAGTTTTAAGCGAAGGTGTTATGACCTTTTCAAACGACGGCACTATCTATCCACCTTGCGACGGAGTGGTTTCTGCAATAGAAAACACCGAAAATGGCTACACGGTAGAAATTACACATAACGCTAACTTTAAAACGGTAATAACGGGGCTAACCCACGCATACTTTGGGCTTGACGATAGCGTAAAATCCAACATACCAGTAGGCTATGCCGAAAGCGACTTTGCAAGCGTTTGCTTTTATAATGGCGAAGGGGTGGCAATAACCAACTACACGGTAGGGGAAAATGGAGTAGAATGGGTGGTATAAGCCTATCTGTGCATCCACTATTTTTTCTGTTTGGACTATACTACTCATTAACAGGCAAAATATTCGTATTTTTAACTTACACCTTTTCGGCGCTTGCGCACGAACTTGGGCATTCGCTTGTTGCTAATAAACAAGGTGTAAAACTAAATAAAATAGTGCTAATGCCCTTCGGTGCGCTTGCAAAAGGCGATATTGAAGGGCTTAAACTTTTAGACCAACTAAAAATAGCCATAGCAGGACCTATTGTTAATATAATTATTGCCGTAATTTTTGTGGCAACTTGGTGGATTTTTCCCGAAACTTATGCCTTTACTGACCTTGCAGTAGAGGCAAACCTTTCGCTTGCCATAATCAATTTTTTGCCAGTTTATCCGTTAGACGGCGGAAGAATAATTTGGGCGCTTTTTTCGGTTAAGTATGGCGAAAAAAAGGGCGAAAAACTTTCAAAAATTATATCGCTAATCTTTGCAATTTTGCTTTTTTTGGTGTTTATATGGTCAATATTTTTTGGGCTTAATTTATCATTTTTATTCTTTTCAATTTTCGTGCTTGTTTCGGCTTTTGGCAAGAACAAAAACAACAGGTATGTTAGGCTGTATAGCGAATTAAACCAAAAAAATCTAAAAGCAGGTATGCCGTATAAAAGGTTTGCTATTGACGGTAATGCAAACCTAAAATCGCTATTAAAAATGCTTGATTACAACGCAGTAAACGAAGCCGTAATCTACGAAAATGGCGAAAAGATAGGCGTTTTAGATGAAAAACGCATAAAAAACCTATTAGAAAACGCAAGCCTTTACCGAAAAATAAAGGATTTTGTGTAGCGCAGTTTGGCTATGAAATCAATATGTTGTGGGTAAAGGCAAAAAATGCACTATTTTAAATAAAAAACAGGCTAAAATTATATATAAATAATAAAAAAAGGGGCTAAAAACCTTGACAGGATTTTTTAATAATGATAAAATGTGTAAGCACTTCGGTTACGGGGTGTTAATTTTTTGATTTTAAAAAGAAGGTGCGATATGGCTGCGAAAGGAAACAGAAACAAAATCACGCTCGCTTGTACGGAATGCAAACAAAGAAACTACGATACTTTCAAGAACAAGAAAAACGATACTGAAAGGCTTGAAATGAGCAAGTATTGCAAGTTCTGCAAAAAGCACACCGTTCATAAAGAAGCAAAATAGTTTTCGTTAGGAAACCCAAGTAAAAAACCAAAAGGGGAAATAAAATGGATAACAAAAAATCCGTTGACAATAAGCGTAAAGTCGCAAAAGATAAAAAGCCTAACTTTTTTAAGCGTATAGGATTAAGATTAAAAGATACTTTTTCTGAACTTAAAAAGGTAAACTGGCCCGGTTTTGTTAAAGTTGTTAAGAAAACGGGCATTGTTTTAGCGGTTGTTTTAATCTTTTTGGTAGTTATTACCGCGTTTGATTACGGCTTGTTAGAACTTTTAAAACTTGTTTCACCCAAAGGCTAAGGAGTAGAATATGGCAGAAGAACGCGCAATGTGGTATGTAATTCACACTTACTCCGGCTACGAAGCAATGGTGAAAGACAGTTTAGAAAAATTAATTGAAAACAACAACCTTCAAGAAAAGATTCTTGAAATTCAAATTCCTACCCAAGAAACCTTAGAAGAAAAGGCAAGTGGTAAGAAAAAGGTAGTTGAAAGGAAAAAGTTCCCTTGCTATGTTTTCTTGAAAATGGTTTACTCAAATGATGTTTGGTATTTAGTAACCAACACGCGTGGCGTAACCAGTTTCGTAGGAACTGCGGGAAGACCTTTACCTTTATCTAGCGAAGAAGTTGCAAGAATGGGTCTTGACAAGGTTGCAGTTGATGTAGATTTTGTTGTTGGTGATGATGTTCAAGTGGTATCAGGTCCATTAGAATCATTCTCAGGTAAAATCATCTCACTTAACGACAACACTCAAAAGGCAATGGTTAATGTCGTAATGTTCGGCAGAGCAACCAATGTAGAACTTGATTATGTCCAAATCAAAAAGATTAAGGTCGTAACAGAAGAAGAACAAGCGTAATCGCTTTAAAACATTATATAGATATTATCGGCAGTCACCGAAAATATAAATTTGTGGGAGTTTCGTTAAATATTATGCACTGGCGAAACGCTATCACCACTTATGGAGGAATTAATTATGGCTAAAAAAGTAACGGCAATCGTAAAACTTCAATTGCCCGCAGGCAAGGCAACTCCTGGTCCACCCGTTGGCTCAACCTTAGGTCCTCACGGAATTAACATTCCTGGATTTACCAAAGAATTCAACGCTAAAACGCAAGACCAAGCAGGCCTTATCATCCCTGTTGTAATGACGATTTATCAAGACCGTTCATTCACTTTCGTTTTGAAAACCCCACCAGCACCAGTTCTTATTAAGAAGGCATGTGGCATTGAAAGCGCAAGCGACAAACCTAACAAGAACAAAGTTGCTAAAATCACCAAGGCTCAGGTAGAAGAAATTGCAAAATTAAAGATGCCCGACCTTAACGCAAACTCTTTGGAGAGCGCAATGAGTATGATTTGCGGTACTGCAAGAAGTATGGGTGTAGAAGTAATTGATTAAGTAAAGGAAAGTGGGAGGGAATATTATGTTCCCGAACGAACCACGGGAGGTAAATAAAAATGAAACACGGAAAAAAATATATAGACAGCGTTAAAGCTATTGAATCTGCAAAATTATACGAAGCAGAAGAAGCAATCGGCCTTGTTCTTGACACTGCCAAAGCAAAGTTTGATGAAACTGTTGAACTTCATGTTCGTTTAGGTGTTGACCCCAAACAAGCAGACCAACAAGTTAGAGGCGTTATCGTTCTTCCTAACGGAACTGGTAAAGATGTTAAAGTTTTAGTTCTTGCAAAAGGTGAAAAGGCTGACCAAGCGAAAGAAGCAGGTGCAGATTTCGTTGGCGCAGAAGAAATGATTCAAAAAATCCAAACCGAAAACTGGTTTGACTATGATGTAATCATCACCACCCCTGATATGATGGGTCTTGTAGGCCGTATCGGTAAGGTGTTAGGTCCTAAAGGTCTTATGCCAAACCCAAAATCAGGCACGGTTACTATGGATGTAGCAAAGGCTATCAAAGATACCAAAGCAGGTAAAGTTGAATACAGGCTTGACAAAACTGCTATTATCCACTGCCCAATCGGCAAGAAGTCATTTGGCAAAGAAAAGATTATGGAAAACTACACCGCTTTAATGGAAGCAATCGTTAAGGCAAAACCCGCTGCTGCAAAGGGTCAATACTTAAAGAGCGTAGCAGTAGCAAGCACTATGGGTCCTGGTGTAAAAATTAACGCTAAATTTTAGTTGACAGAAAAAAATATTAGTGCTATAATCACAACAGAAAAATTAAATAGCCCAAGACAGTAGGTTATAATCACTTAAAAAAGTGAACCCACCGAGGCAGTTGATTTGAGAAAAGCGTTTATTTGCGCCCTCACTTTACTGCACGGTAAAGTGAGGGCTTTCTATTTTGTCAAGGAGGTAAAACATGTCGGCAAATTTTGAAGCTAAAAAAGTAGTAGTTGAAGAAATTAAGCAAAAAATTCAAGATGCGAAGTCAGTTGTATTAGTAAAGTTTAACGGTTTAACCGTTGCTCAAGATACAGAACTTCGTAGAGAGTTTAGCAAGAACAATGTTGAATATAAAGTATTAAAAAATACTCTTATTCGCCGTGCGTTCAACGATTTAGGAATTACTGATTTCGACGAAGACTTAAACGGCCCAACTTCAGTTGCTTTCGGTAGCGACGAAACTGGCGCAGCAAAAGTTATTGTTGAAGCGGCAAAGAAATACGAAAACAAAGTTGCAGTTAAGTGCGCTTTCGTAGAAGGCGGAAAGGTAGACGAAAAGGGTGTTCAAGCACTCGCAGCTATGCCTTCTAAAGAAGAACTCATTGCAAAAATGCTCGGTTCGTTGCAAGCACCAATCAGCAATTTCGTGGGTGTTCTTTCTGCAATGCCCAGAAGCCTTGTTATTGCGCTTAACGCAGTAGCAGAAAAGAAAGCACAATAATTAGTGCTAAAAAAACAAAACAAAAATAAAAAAATTATTAATTTGTAAATTATTGGAGGAATAGAAAAATGGCAGACATTCAAAAGTTAATTGAAGAAGTTAAAGGTATGACGGTTTTAGAACTCAACGAACTCGTTAAAGCATTAGAAGAAGAATTTGGCGTTAGCGCTGCTGCTCCCGTAGCTGTTGCTGCTGCTCCTGCTGCAGCTGCTGCACCTGCTGCAGAAGAAAAAACCGAATTCAAGTGCGTTATCAAAGAAATTGGCGACAAGAAAATTGATGTTATCAAAGCAGTTCGTGAATTCACCACTCTTGGTCTTGGCGAAGCAAAAGCTCTCGTTGAAGCAAAGGGCGTTATCAAAGAAAACGCTACCAAAGAAGAAGCAGACAAGATTATCGCTCGTTTCAAAGAAGCTGGCGCTACCGTTGTTGCTGAATAATTTTCTTAAAAAAACAAACGAAAAAACGGATAGATTATCTATCCGTTTTTTGTTTTTTTACTTTAACACTTTCTTTTGCGTTTTTTTAAGGGTTAATTTTGCCTAAAAACTAACATTATTATTGACAAGTGCAAAAATAATTAGTAAAATAAAGTAGTTAAGGCAATAGCCTTTTTGGAGAGGATTATGAAAAAAATTCGCAAACTATTCGTTAATATCGTGGCAATGCTATTAGTGGCATTTTCTTGCTTGTCGCTTACTGCTTGCGAAGATATTAAAACTTTAGAAATCAAGGTAAATGTTTATAACACCACTTCCTCTAAAATGGAAGAAAAAACTTTGGAAATAGACCTTTACCGTCATTTAGCACCTAACACCGTTGACACCATTGTTAACTATGTAGAAGAAGGCTACTATAACGATACTTTCTTTTATGTTAACGAAGCAAACGGCTCTCAAGTAATGCTTGGCGACTTAAAGTTTACTGCCGATAAAACCATAGTTCAAAACCTTGATAACGGCAAACTTAAAGATGCTATTAATGGCGATTTTGAAATGAACAATGTTAAGGGTTCTAACCTTACCAACGCCGAAGGTTCAGTAGGTTTATGGCGCGACTGGTTTGTTAAAAACAACTATAAAACAAGCGACGCAACAAGAAACTCAGGCCGTGCAACTTGGTATATGCCTACAAGCGACCTTTCTGCTAACTATGATGGATGGTTTTGTGTGTTTGGTCAATTTGATTTAGAAGACGGCTCGTCTAACCACGAAACTTGGTCGGCAATCAAAGCGCTTCTTAACACCGAAAACGATTATGAACTTTACACCGTTTACTATACTGGCGAATATAACGCAGATAACTCTGTATTAAACAACGGCTTAACCTTTAACTGCGTAACTTCAACGGCTTATGCAGATGTTGATAAAGATACAGTATTTAAGCCAGAAGGCGAACAACTTGCAGGCTACGCATCATACCAAATTAAAGTGCCTATGGTAAACAAGGGCAACAAAACCACTAAATCAATATCAGTTTCAATTAGTAGCATAACTGTAAAATAATAAAAGATAAAACTAAAAAGCACGGCTTGGCCGTGCTTTTTATTTTACTTCGGTAAGGTTGTCAATTTTATCGCCTATAAAGGTAGGGCAAAAATACCTAACGGTGTAAAAGGAAGAAGTTTTTTTGTAAACTAACCCCACGGCATTTTGATTGTGAAATCTTGGTGGGGGAATAACCCCAAAATAATCGCCCAAATACCCTTTAAGTTTATCGGCTTTTTTTTGCATATTATCGGTTAAAAACTCTAATATGTTGCCACCAACAAGCAGTTCTTCAAAAAAGGCATAGGCTTTTAAACTGTTTGGTAAATTGTTATAATTAAAGCCCTTTTTCTTTTGTATATCTATTGATGCTAAACTAAACGATTTGTTTTTATATTCCCAAGTTTTAGTAACTGTATGTTTGGCAAAATCTTTTAAGTATGTTTTTGTGGTTAAACCATTATTAAAAGAGTATTCGCTAATGTTAGCAGAAAAAACCTTTTTAATATCGTTATCAATAGCAAAAACTAAAAGCCAAGTGCTTTCGCTTTTAACTTTAACTGCAACTAAAAGTTCGCCACCAAGGTTTACGCACTCAATTAAAGCGCTTTCGGTGTTTATGGGCAAATCTTCTGCGTAAAAAGAATAGGGCGTTTCAATTGATAGTTTTGCGCCATTGTCATAAAATGCAGTTGCAATTAAATAATCGTTTTTTTCTTGCGCCAAAATATTAAAAGGTTTAATAGGCTTTGGTGGTATAAACTCAATAAAATACCCACCTATAATATCGGTAACAACAATAAACTCTGGTGGATTTTTCAAAAACCGTTCTTCCGTTAAAAAGGCACGCGTTTCGCCACCGTTTATTAGGGCAAAACTCTCTATTAAACAAACGCTATCCGTTTGGTATGAATAGGTTGTGTTTTCAATTTGGGCGCAGTATTTACCGTTGATTTTTAAGGCGCACGGAAATGATGCTGAAAAAAATAAAAGCATATAATTAAAGTTATGTATAATTTTAGTTTGTTATGTCAATAAACCTTTTACAAAATAAAAAAAAGGAGATTGATATGCAAAAAATATACGGTTATAAAGAAAAGGATTTGTTTGCGCTTGCAAAGGCAGTTAAAGAAAGGGGTGATAGACCATTAACCTATGTGTTTAATGAGTTTAGTAAATCTTACGGCAAGGCAAAAGGCACAGTAAGGAATATGTATTATGCCTTGGCAAAGGCTTGCAAAGAAAAAGACTATGCTAATAAATACCTATCGGGCGAAAGTTTAAGGGTTAGTAAAATTAAAAAGTTTACAAGCCTTGAAGAAAAAGAACTTGTAAAAAAGGTGGTGCTTGGCACGGCTAACGGAAAAAGTGTTAGAAAAATTATTAATGAACTATCTAATGGCGATATGAAAACTGCCTTGCGCTTACAAAATAAATATCGCAACATAATTAAGTTGAATAGCAAACTTTATAATGAGTGCGTTAACGAATTAATAGAGAGTGGCGCGCTTGAAAAAGACTATGCTACAAAAAGGGTAGCCCCCAAACTTAAAAGTGGCATTTATGAAAGTTTACAAAAGGAAATTGACGGGTTAATTGAAAGAATTAAAAGTTCATTAGTTAGTGAAAATCAAAAACTTAAAAACAAAATTAGCGCGTTAGAAAGCGAAAACCTTGCCCTAAAACGCCAAGCCTTTTATAACGATTTAGGCGAAAAAAACATTATAGAGTTTTTGAAAAAAGAAAAGGAAAACAAAGTAAACTGATTTTTATATAAGCCCTTTTAATTATTTGCAAATTAATAACAATAGTTGTATAATAATAAAGTCAAATATATATGAAAAGGGTAAAATGTATGGATTTATTTAAGAAATGTGAAAATATGGAACTTGTAAAGTTTGCCAAAGATAAAGGCGTTTATCCATATTTCCACCAACTTGAAACAAAACAAGGCCCAGAAGTAGTTATGGAAGGCAAAGAGATTATAATGATAGGCTCTAATAACTACTTAGGCTTAACTTCTCACCCCGAAGTAATTGAAGCAGGCGTTAAAGCCATTGAAAAATACGGCTCTGGTTGTTCGGGTAGTAGATTTTTGAACGGCACATTAGACACTCACTTGCTTTTAGAAAAAGAACTTGCCACTTTCTTAAAAAAGGAAGATGCAGTAACCTTTTCAACGGGCTTTCAAAGCAACTTGGGTATAATAAGCGCAATCGCTGGCAGAAATGATGTAATTTTATGCGATAAAGAAAACCACGCAAGTATTTATGATGGTTGCAGATTATCGTTTGCAAAAATGCTACGCTATAACCATAGCGATATGGCAGATTTAGAGCGACTTTTACAAACGGTAGACACTACCGTTTCTGGCATACTTATTGTAACCGACGGTGTGTTCAGTATGGGTGGCGATATTTGTAAACTTCCCGAAATTGTTGCGCTTGCTAAAAAGTATGGCGCAAGAGTTATGGTTGATGATGCGCACGGCTTGGGTGTGTTAGGCGCACACGGTAGGGGAACTGCCGAACACTTCGGTTTAGAAGATGAAGTTGATATTTATATGGGCACTTTCTCAAAGTCGCTTGCAAGCATAGGTGGATATATGGCGGCAAGCAAAGAAGTATGCGAATTTGTTCGCCACACTTCGCGCCCCTTTATATTCTGCGCAAGCATAACCCCTGCATCAGTAGCCTCGGCAAGAAAGGCACTTGAAATACTTGCAAGAGAACCAGAGCGCGTTCAAAGGTTAAGAGATATAAGCAACTATATGCGCCAAGGCTTAATTAAAGAAGGCATTGATATTATAGATAGCAAAAGTGGTGTTCCTATAATTCCTATTTATACATACGGCAATTTAAGAACTTTCACCGCTTGCCAAAAACTATTTGAGCGTGGCGTGTATGTAAACCCAACAGTATCGCCTGCCGTTCCAGTAGGTAAAAGCCTAATAAGAACAAGTTATATGGCAACCCACACCGAAGACCAAATGGATAGGGCGCTTGTTCATATTAAAGAAGTTTTAGAAGAAGTTAAGGATATTGAAGATTAACCAAAAAGCACCGATTTTTCGGTGCTTTTTATTATGTAAAAATAATGGAAATAAAGTGTATATAAATCGTTGACAATGGTGGCTAATAAGTATATAATTTTAATTGCAACCGATTTGGTTGCAATTAGCAAAAATAGGTGAAAAATTGAAACTATCTTCAAAAACACACTATGGGCTTATGGCGTGCCATATACTTGGCAGGGCGCATAAAGAAAATCAATCGGTTTCGGCAAGCGCGTTAGAGAGTAGGATAGGCGTATCTGGGAAATATTTAGAAAAGATAATGCGCATACTTTCTAAAAAAGGCATAGTATCGGCAAACCGCGGAGCAAGTGGTGGATACTTTTTGGCAAAAGAACCAAGCGATATAACGGTGGGCGAAATTGTGCGCGCTTTAGAAGACGATATGATTTTGGTAGAGTGCGTTAAAGAAAATGGCGAATGTAAATGTTGCCCATCAGCAAAGGTATGGAAAAAACTTTACGAACGCATTAACGAAGTTCTTGATGAAATGAGTTTAGAGCAAGTAGTAAACGGCGAAATAGTATAGGTGTAAAAATGGAAAAACGAAATATTTATATGGACCACGCGGCAACCACACCACTTGATAAAAGGGTGCTTGATAAAATGATACCGTATATGACCGAAATATACGGCAACGCAAACAGTCAACACTTTTTTGGTAGAGATGCAGTTAAGGGTGTTGACGAAGCGCGTGATACGATAGCAAAAATTATAAACGCAAAGCCTAACGAAATATACTTCACTTCTGGTGGAACGGAAGCAGATAACTGGGCACTCCGTGGCATAGCGCACGCTTATAAAGATAGCAAAAAGCATATAATTATAAGCCCTATTGAACACGCGGCAATGCTTTCAACTGCCAAAGACCTTGCTAAAGAAGGTTTTGAAATAGAGTATATGAAAGTTGATAGCGAAGGTTTTATCGACCTTGAACACCTTAAAACTCAAGTTCGTGATGATACCCTTTTAGTTGCGTGTATGCTTGCAAACAACGAAGTGGGAACTATTGAGCCTATAAAAGAAATGGCAGAGATAGCGCACTCAAAAAAGGCGTTTGCCTTTACCGACGCAGTTCAAGCGTGTGGTGTTTTAAAAACTGATGTAAAAGAACTTGGCGTTGACCTAATGAGTATGAGTTCACATAAAATCTACGGTCCAAAAGGTGTGGGCGCGCTATATGTTAGAAACGGTATAAAGATATCTAACCTAATTTTTGGTGGGCATCAAGAACGCACCAAGCGCGGTGGAACAACCAACGTTGCAGGCGTTATAGGTTTTGCCGAAGCATTTAGAATTGCCGAAAGCGAAAGGGAACAAAACTACAAGTATGTTGCTGGGCTTAGAGATAGGTTTATTGAAAAGGTAGAAAAATCTGTTCCATATATCAAACTAAACGGACCAAGGGGCGAAAAGAGATTGCCTGCTAATGCAGACTTTTCGTTTGAGTATATAGAAGGCGAATCAATTTTATTTTCACTTGACCTTGCAGGCATAGCAGTAAGTTCAGGCTCTGCGTGTTCGTCAGGTTCGTTAGAGCCATCACATGTATTGCTTGCGCTTGGCTTAAAAGAAGAACTTGCGCACGGCTCAATAAGGTTTTCGTTTGGAAAACATAACACCATAGAAGAAATAGATTACGCTGTAGAAGTTTTGAAAAACGGCGTTGAAAGGTTAAGGGCTATGTCCCCGTTATTTAAGATTGAAGGAGAAAATAAGTATGTATAGTGAAAAGGTAATGGAAGCGTTTGCAAACCCAAAGAACGTGGGCGAAATAGAAAATCCAGATGGAGTTGGTAGGGTAGGTAATGCAAGTTGTGGCGACATTATGGAAATACAACTCCGCATTGAAAACGATATAATAACTGATGCAAAGTTTAGAACTTTTGGTTGCGCTGCTGCAATAGCAACAAGTTCAACTGCTACCGAAATGGTAAAGGGTATGACTGTTGATGAAGCGCTTAAACTAACCAACGCAAAGGTGGTAGAATGCCTTGGTGGATTACCTGCTCAAAAAATACACTGTTCAGTGTTAGCAGAAGAAGCAATTAAAAAAGCAATTGAAGACTACAAGTCAAAAAAAGCACGCTAATTAGCGCGCTTTTTTAGTTATATTTTTTATTTTTAATAAAAAGTTATATTCTGCTTTTAGCAGAGTTATATTCGCCCTACGGGGCGAGTTATATTTTTATTCGCTTTGCTCATAAAAGTTTTGGTATAAATTAAACCATAACTTTTTGCTTACGGCAAAAAATATCACGCAAAACTTATTTTGCATATCACTTGCCGATAGGCAAATATCACTTTCGCCAAAGGCGAAAATATCGCCTTGTTATTTGCATATTTTGTAGAAAAATAGCGCATAATAGGTATTAGCAAGGGGGTGTGTTATGGACGATAAGTTTTTATCGGGTATTATTCTCGGTATGCTTGGTGGTGCTTTAATTGTTACTAATTCCGTTAAGGCAAGACAAATGGTTAAAGACGGTCAAACCCAAGTAAAAGAGAAAATTACCGAAATAACCGAAAAGGATAAAAAGAAAAAATCGTAAAAAAAGTAAAGGGTTGCAAAAGCAATCCTTTCTTTTTATATTTAAAACCTTGATACTTTTTCTAAAATGTGGTATATTAAAGGGGTGGAAAGATTTTTGTGCCTTGATATAGGCGATAAACGAATAGGAATTGCTGTTAGTGACCCTTTTAATAGTTACGCTTTGCCCGTTGAAACATACCATAGACAAAACTTAAAAAAGGATTTAGAAAGGGTTGGCGCGCTTGTTAAAGAAAAGTGCATAACGGCTTTGGTGTGTGGCTTGCCTGTTAACTTTGATGGAACTGAAAGCATACAAACCAAAAAGGCAAAGTTCTTTATTGAAAAACTTGAAGAAACATTAAACCTTAAAGTTTACGCCGTTGATGAAAGATGTTCAACTTGCGAAGCAGAAGAAACCCTCATAGCACAAGGCAAATCAAGGCAAGAGCGAAAGCAGTTTGTAGATAGCCTTGCGGCAACCACCATTTTAGAAGGATTTTTAAACGATAAAAAATTAAATAAGATATAAAAAGGAGATTTTAACAATGAGCGATAAAGAAAAGAAAGTTTGTGATTGTGGCTGTGAAGACGGCACTTGTGACTGCGAAAACGAAGGAATAGTAGAACTTACCACCGACGATGGAAAGAAATTAAAATTCTTTTTCGTAGGCTCAATCGAATATAAGGGCAAAACCTATTCTGCATTTGAACCTGCAGAAGAAATTGAAGGTTTAAGTGAAGACGATTTAGTTATTTTCGAAGTTGCAGGCGAAGATGAAGAAAGCGCAGACCTACTTCCTATTGAAGATGAAAAACTTTTAGACGAAGTGTTTGAAGAGTTTTGTAAAGAACTTGAAGATGAAGAAGGCTTTGAAGAATAATCACAGACCCTAAACCAAAAAAGAAAGGATAGCAATTTTGCTATCCTTTTTGTTTTTAATTTTAATTATTCTTTTTCGGGGGTTGGGGATTGAGTGGTGGGCTCTTCTTTCTTTTCTACAAATGGGGTTATGCCAACAACTTCGCTAACGGGCATAGAAAAGGCAATACCGCCACCTGCCGTGTTTAAGCCTACCTTATTATAAAGCGCGTGCAAAATATCGTTTTTGATTTTGCTTTCAACAAGTATCATAACAATTTCCTTTTATGGTTGAATAAACACACCGAAAAGTTTTTCGGCATCAGGATTAGCCGTGCCCCTTGCGCCTAAAACAGTGCCACCTTTTGCACCGAATTCGCGTGCGGCACTCATAACGCTATCTGCAAAGCCTGTGTTTACTATACAAAAAATTACTTCGTGTTTATAATTCATAATTAACTCCTATTTTTCCTTACCTGTTAAAAACTTGTAAATTGCAACGCCTATGGTTGAAGTAAGTGGAACGGTAAAGGCAACACCCTTGCCGTTTCTAACCTTGATA
Source organism: Clostridia bacterium (assembly GCA_017467345.1). GTDB lineage: Bacteria > Bacillota > Clostridia > Christensenellales > Borkfalkiaceae > UBA1259. Next base: position 13,400 of record JAFTSI010000013.1, on the reverse strand, counting down.
AACTTTTCTTCTAAACTTGAAAGAATAGTTTTTTCGGCATCTTGGTTAACCACACTAAAAATAACTGCCTTTGCGTTATCGCCTGCGCCTATATATGAAAGCACTTCGCTTGGTGCAGTTCCACGCGCCGAAACGGTGAAACTTGCGTTTACGCCATGGCCCCCAACAAAGTCTTCATAAAACTCTGCCTTTTCGCGTGGGACTATGGTTATTAAAAGCATAAGTTTATGCGGTGCAAGATTTTTAGATTTAGTATTAGCCGTTTTTTTCGAAACGGTTTTTTTAGTTTTATCTAATAGTTTAGCCATAACCGCTCCTTACATAAAGTTAATAATTTGTTCATCATCAGCAGAGAGTATGCGTTGCATAGCAGCCTTGTCTTTAATCTTTTTGGTAACTATTGCTCTAAAGCCTAAAAGTTGGATTGTTATAAGTGGCGTCATTGCAACGAGGGCAACCACACCAAACGCGTTTGAAAGGATTTGCGCTTCGCCTTGCAAACTATAGCACACGCCTATTGCAAGTGGAAGAATAAAACTTGATGTGAGTGGACCGCTTGCCACTCCGCCAGAGTCAAACGCGATACCTGTGTATATTGCAGGAACAAAGAAAGATAATCCAAGGGATATAGCATATCCAGGGATTAAAATATATAAAAGGTTAAAGTTAAAAATAATGCGTAGCATTGAAAGGGCAAGCGATAAGCCAACGCCAATTGATAAAGCAATCATCATTGAGCGCTTACTAACCGTGCCGTTAGTTATTTCTTCAACTTGCTTATTAAGAACGTGAATAGCAGGCTCTGCAAGAACTACAACTAAGCCTATTACGAAAGCGATTACAACGATAATGGCAGGGTGTGCGCTTGATAGCGCAACGCCAAGTTTATAACCGATAGGCACAAAGCCTACTTCTACCGTGGTTAAGAAAAGCACTAAGCCTATAAAGGTGTATAAAATACCAAAAGCAATTTTAATAAGTTTTTGTTTTGGTAATTTAAGCACGGTGAGTTGCAAGATTAAAAAGAATAAAACAATAAGACCTAAAGCAATACCAACGCTACCTGCCGTGTGAAGAAGAGCAGAGCCGAAAGCCGAAAAGAAATCGATAGGCACGGCATAGTTTATAACCGAATAACTTGGCGCACCGTTTGCAAATAGCCCTAAAAGCATTACTGCGATAATAGGCCCAACTGAGCAAAGGGCTATAAGACCGAAACTGTTTTCACGCACGTCTTTGCCACCAAGCGTTGTCGCTATGCCAAGACCTAACGCCATAATAAATGGAACGGTTATAGGGCCTGTGGTAACCCCACCACTATCAAAGGCAAGGGCTAAAAATCCACTTTTGCCTGTGAATATTAAAAGTGAAGTTATGCAAAAAAGTAGCATATAGAAAAATGTTAGTATTTGAGAAAGTGGGCGCTTAAACACCATTTTCAAAACGGCAATAAGTAAAAGCGCGCCAACACCTATACCCACGGTAACTATAAGGGTGGTTTTATCAATCATACCTTCAACATAAGATGCAAGCACCGAAAGGTCAGGCTCTGCAACGGTAATAACAACACCCATAAAAAAGCAGGCAATAAGCAATAACCATAGTTTTTTTGACTTAGTTAAACCACTACCAACGTGAGAGCCGATAGGTGTCATGGCCATATCTGCGCCCAAGTTGAAAAAACCCATACCGATAACGAGAAGTAGTGAGCATTCTATAAACACCGTAATTTCGTAAAATGAAAATCCAACAAATGGTATTAAGCCCAAGACTATAACGATAAGCGATACGGGAAGAATAGAAAATAGCGATTCAGTAAGTTTTTTAAATAGGTTATTTTTCATTCTTTGCCCTTTAAGTTTTTTTTGATTATAACATAATAAGTATTCAAAATCAATTAAAAATATTAATTCGTGTGCGCGCGAAAGGAAAAAGGTTTAAAAAAGTTTAAAAATCGTTTGATTATTTGCAATATATGTGTTAAAATATACAAGCAAAAATTCGCACCCGCAAGGTATTAAACTTTCGTGTTGCCGAAAATAAACTTTTTCGAATCGGCAATGTTGTTTAAACTAAACGCCTACGGGGAGGATAAAACGGAGGAATTATTATGGCAGTTATCACAATGAAACAACTCCTTGAAACTGGAGTGCACTTCGGCCATCAAACAAGAAGATGGAATCCGAAAATGAAGAAGTACATCTATGGCGAAAGAAACGGTATTCATATTATCAACCTTGAACAAACCGTTGAACTTATCGAAAAAGATGTTTATCCTTTTGTAGTTGAAATGGCTAAAACAGGCAAACCTGTTTTATTCGTTGGAACTAAAAAGCAAGCGCAAGATGCTATCAAAGAAGAAGCAGAAAGATGTGGTCAATACTACATCAACGCACGTTGGCTTGGTGGAACACTTACCAACTTCAAAACTATGCGTAGCAGAATTGAACGCTTAAACAAACTCGACAACATGGAAAAGATGGGCGAATTTGACCTTCTTCCCAAAAAAGAAGTTGCCGAACTTAACAAAGAACGCGAAAAACTTCAAACCAACCTTGGCGGTATTAGAGAAATGAGAACTCTTCCTGGTTTAATGTTCGTTGTTGACCCAGACCAAGAACACAATGCCGTTAAAGAAGCAAGAAGTTTAAATATTCCAATCGTTGCTATTACCGATACTAACTGTGACCCTTATTTAATCGACCACGTTATCCCTGGTAACTACGATGCTATTCGTGCAGTTAAACTTATCGCAAGTGTTATTGCTGATGCTATTATCGAAGCAAACCAAGGCGAACAAGTTGCTAAGGAAGAAGTAGCAGTAGAAACTGTTGAAGAAATCAAAACCGAAGAATAAGAGGAGGTTTTAGTTAATATGTTTACAAGTAAAGACGTAATGGAACTTCGTAAAAAAACTGGCGCTGGCGTTGCTGATTGCCAAAAGGCTTTAAGAGAAACCAACGGTGATATGGAAAAGGCTGTTGACTTCTTGAGAGAAAAAGGTATCGCAACCGCTGCTAAAAAGGCAAGTAGAATTGCTGCTGAAGGTATTGTTGCTGCTAAAATTGATGGCGCAACAGGTGCTTTAGTAGAAGTAAACTGTGAAACCGACTTCGTTGCTAAAGGCGACCAATATAAAGAATTCGTTGCAGGCGTTGTTGAATATGTTCTTGCTAACGACGTTAAAGATATTGACGAACTTATTGCTGTTAAAAATGACGAAACTGTTGCTGCAACTGCTAAAATCGGCGAAAAGATTGCTATTCGTCGTTTTGCAAAGTTCACTGCAGAAAACGGTGTAGTTGATTCTTATATCCATATGGGTGGTAAGGTTGGCGTTTTAGTAGAAATCGAAGGTTGCACCTGCGATAGCGCTAAAGAACTTGCTCACGAAGTAGCACTTCAAATCGCTGCTGGCAAGCCACTTTATTTGAACGCACAAGAAGTTCCTGCAGAAGTTATTGAACACGAAAAGGAAATTCTTATTGCTCAAATTAAAAACGACCCAAAACTTGCATCAAAGCCCGAACAAGTTATCGCTAAAATGGTAGAAGGCAAAGTTAATAAGTATTATGATGAAAACTGCTTACTCAACCAAGCATTCGTTAAAGACCCTGCTGTTAAAATTAGCGCACTTGTTAAACAATACGGCGACAAAATGGGCAAGACCCTTTCAATCAAACGTTTCGTTCGTTTTGAAATGGGCGAAGGCTTAGAAAAGAAGTCAAACGACTTTGCAGCAGAAGTTGCAGAGCAAATGAAGAAATAATTATTTCTAAAAAATTAAAAGCACGCAAAATTGCGTGCTTTTTTTAATGCAAAAAATTGTTAAAAGTTACAAACTGATTTTGGGTTTTGTATAGACAAAACCTTTAAAATAGTATATAATAAACTAAATATGCTATAATGGCGTTGAGTAGGGGTAACCTACAAAGGAGTATATATGAGCAGTGCAAAGTATAAAAGGGTTATAATTAAACTTTCGGGCGAAGCGCTTGCCGGTAAAAAGGGTAGCGGTATTGACGAAGTTGTTTTAGGCGAAGTTGTTGACCAAATTAAAGCAGTTAGCGAACTTGGTGTTGAAATAGGCATTATCGTTGGCGCAGGAAACTTCTGGCGTGGCAGACAAGGAACTGAAATGGATAGAACTACTGCAGACCATATGGGTATGCTTGCAACGGTAATCAATGCGCTTGCTATTCAAGATGCGCTTGAAAGAAAGGGCGTGCCAACGCGCGTTCAAACTGCACTCACTATCACAAGGGTTGCAGAGCCTTATATTTTAAGAAAAGCGCTTAACCATTTTGAAAAGGGCAGGGTAGTTATTTTTGCTTGTGGAACGGGCAACCCTTTCTTTACTACCGACACGGCTGCTGCACTTCGCGCAAGTGAAATTGATGCAGATGTATTGTTGCTTGCTAAAAATGTTGACGGTATTTATGATAGCGACCCCAAGGTTAACCCTAACGCTAAAAAATACGAAACAGTTAGTTATAGAGAGTTTATTGATAAAAACCTACGCGCAATGGATATGACTGCAATAACCATTTGTATGGAAAACAATATTCCCGTTCTTGCGTTTGGACTTTTTGAAGAAAATGCGCTTATGCGCGCAGTAAGTGGTGAAAAGATAGGAACGCTTATAAAGTAATTTAAGGAGAAAAGAGTAATGGCTATAGAAAACGAACAATTTGAAATGATAATGATGGAAACAATGGAGCGCACCGATAAAACTGTTTCAGTTTTGTCAAGCGACTATGTTGCAATCCGTGCAGGTAGAGCAAACCCACACATTTTAGATAGGGTTTTAGTTGATTATTATGGAACTCCCACACCTATCAACCAAGTGGGAAATATTTCGGTAACCGAAGGCAGATGTTTAGTAATTTCGCCTTGGGACGCAAGTATGCTTAAAGTAATTGAAAAGCAACTTTTAGTAGAAAATATCGGCATAACCCCATCAAACGACGGAAAGGTTATTCGTTTAGTGTTCCCAGTATTAACCGAAGAACGCAGAAAAGAACTTGTAAAAGAAGTTAAAAAGATGGCAGAAAATGCAAAGATTGCAATCCGTAATATTCGTAGGGATTCAATGGACGCGTTAAAGAAAATGAAAAACAACAAAGAATTAAGCGAAGATGAGCACGCACTTTGTGAAAAAGATGTAGATAAACTTATATCGGAAACGGTAGAAAAAGTTGACAAGATGTGTGATGCAAAAGAAAAGGATATAATGTCCGTTTAATATGGAAAACATAACCAATTTACCACTCCATATAGGAATAATAATGGACGGTAACGGCAGGTGGGCGAAAGCGCGTGGTAAAAAGCGCACTTATGGCCACAAAGTCGGCTCTAAAAATGTAGATAAAATAGTTTCGCACGCATTTAAGCGGGGTGTTAAGGTGCTTTCACTTTATGCCTTTTCAAGCGAAAACTGGGAACGCCCTCAAGAAGAAGTAAACGAACTTATGCGACTTTTAAAGGTGTATTTTACCAAGTTTTTGGGAAAGGTTATAAAGAACAATGTTCGCCTTTCGGTTATGGGCGATATGAGTAAACTAACCCCAGAACTTCAAGAACTAATCGCAAAAGATATTGAGGCATCAAAGAATAACACGGGTAGCATATTAAATGTGGCAATAAACTACGGTGGCAGGCAAGAAATAGTTTACGCCGTAAAAAAACTATTAGAACAGGGCGAAGACATAACGGTAGAAGGCATTAGCCAAAACCTATACACAGCAGAGTTTGGCGAGCCAGACTTAATAATTCGCACAGGCGGAGATATACGAACATCAAACTTTATGGTATATCAAAGCGCATATAGCGAACTATACTTTACCGAAAAGTTTTGGCCAGACTTTAACGAAGAAGAGTTTGATAAAGCGATATTAAACTATTCGCAACGCAAAAGGCGTTTTGGTCGCATAGAGGAAGAATAATGCTTAAAAGAGTAATTTCAGGCACGGTATTCACGGCAGTAGTGGTAGGATTTTTCTTGCTACGCCAGTTTGTAGATTACCGTATATTCCACATACTAACTTGGTTTTTCACGGCCTTTGCAACATACGAAGTGGCAAGGGCAGTAGCCCCCTTTTCTGTAAAGGGCAGTAGAATAGTTGCGTGCGTTTCGGGCGCAATACTATTGCCACTATACGCACTATTTGAATACCTAATCGCAGGCGTAAGTGGTTGGCTAATCGCCATTGACTTAATGCTTGTTAGCGCGCTAATAATAGTAATAATTGCGCTAATCAAGGGCGCAGACTTTAAAACGGGATTAGTAAGTGTATTGCCTGTTTTTTATCCATCACTACTAATGCTTTCAATGGCAGTAATAAACGACTTGGGCTATACCGAAGGCTTTATCGCACTACTCTTGGTGTTTGTAATATCGCCTTGTAGTGATGTAATGGCATTTTTTGTGGGTAGCGCATTAAAAGGCCCAAAACTCTGCCCCAAACTCTCACCCAAGAAAACTTGGTCAGGCGCAATCGGTGGCACACTTGGTGGAATGCTTGGCGCACTGCTCGTGTGGCTTGTGTTTAGGTTTGATTTTGGCACTAACCTTGCTTGGTTAATATACCTTGCAATAGGGTTGGTTGGAAGTGTATGCACTATAATCGGCGATTTAATTGAAAGCCTAATCAAGCGCAAAACAGGAATAAAAGATATGGGCAACATTATGCCATGGCACGGTGGAATAATGGACAGAATAGACGGCATATCGCTTGCCTCAGTTTTGATAATGACAATATTTTTAATAGTATAAAAGGCTAATCAAATGAAAAGAATAGCAATAATAGGTAGCACGGGTTCTATAGGCAAGCAAACGCTTGCCGTAATCAAAAGAAACCCCGAAGCGTTTGAAGTAGTATCGCTTGCTGGGGGCAATAACACCCGTGCTTTTTTAGAGCAAGTTAAAGAGTTTAAACCCAAAATAGCAACGCTAATAAACGAAGTGCCAACGGAAAACATAACAGGCACAACCTTTTACTTTGGCGAAAACGCCTTTACGAACGCAATCACTACTGATGCCGATATCGTAGTTGTGGCATTAGTAGGTTTTAAGGGCATAATCGCCGTGTTAGACGCAATTGAAAAGGGCAAAACGGTTGCGCTTGCTAATAAAGAGAGCCTTGTAGTAGGTGGCGAACTTGTAATGCAAAAAGCCAAAGAAAAGGGAGTAAAACTTCTACCTATTGATAGCGAACACTCTGCTGTATGGCAATCGCTTGGCTTTGACGAAACTAAACCCTTTAATAAAATAATTTTGACCTGTTCGGGTGGCGCGTTCCGTGATGAGCCTATGGAAAACTTTTCCACACTCACGGCAAAAGATGCGCTTAAACACCCCAACTGGAATATGGGCGATAAAATCACTATTGACTGTGCAACCTTGGTGAACAAAGGCTTTGAAGTAATAGAGGCGAAGTGGCTATTCAATACCGATTTTGATAAGATTGATGTGCTAATCCACCGTGAAAGCATAATTCACTCAATGGTAGAATATGCTGATGGTAGTGTAATCGCGCAACTTGGCACACCCACAATGGAAACGCCCATAAGTTTAGCCCTTTCATATCCAGAGCGCATAAATTGTGATATTCACCGCATAGACTTTAAGAAAGCGAGCAAACTAACATTTGCCGAATACAACGAAGAAAAGTTCCCCTGCTTAAAACTTGTAGTAGACGCAGGCAAAAAGGGTGGAATATACCCAGCCGTAATAAACGGCGCAAACGAAGTGGCAGTATCGGCATTTTTAGATGGCAAAATAAACTACGCCGATATTTATACCGTGCTTAAAGGCGCGTTTAACAGCATAGCCGAAAACCCCACCCCTAACTGTTTAAAAGACCTAATTAAAGCCGACGAGTTTGGCAGAACTTCGGCTAAGGAAATAATAGAAAGAATAAATGCAAACTAATATACTTGCCACTTTTGGTGAAGTGGCGCACACCGCCCTATATATAATAATCGCGCTAATAACCTTACTGGTAATGGTAACGGTCCACGAACTTGGCCATTATATAGCGGGCAAAATCTTTAAGTTCAAAATAAACGAATTTGCTATCGGTTTTGGTCCAGCGATAATAAAGCGCACCAAAAAGAACGGCGAAATATTTTCCGTCAGGGCGTTGCCCCTTGGCGGATTTTGCGCTTTTGACGGAGAAGATGAAGATTTAAAAACTGAAAACTCTTTCAATTCTAAACCCGTTTGGCAACGCATAATCGTGCTAATCTCTGGCGCGCTAATGAACTACCTTTTCGCGCTATTATTAATAATGCTAATGTTTGGCATATACGGTGGCTCTGCGCTACAAGTAGGCAAGGTAGATGCGCCCACAGTATCAGCCGAATACCGTTTACAAGATGGCGATATCATACTAAAAGCAGGCGGAAAAAATGTATATTTAGTAACCGACCTAATGCACGGCATAGAAAATAGGGAAAAGGGGGATAGGGTTGAGTTTGTGGTTGTAAGAGGGGGCGAAACCATCACCCAAACGGTAGAACTTTTAGAACACACCCACTTTGAAAGTGTTGAAGACCTTTTCGGGCTATGTTCAGCACTTGGCACAAAAGAACAAAAAGCCGACGGAGTGTATTCATCACTATACTCCACTAATGTTCACTACGGATTTTTCCAAACCATAGGCAGAAGTTTTGAGTATTCATTTAAACTTGCAGGCACGGTGTTTACCGTATTAGGTCAACTCTTAACAGGCAAACTTGGCGTGTCAAGTATGGGTGGAACAATCACCACACTTTCCTTAACTGCCGAAGCCGTTTCAATAGGTGGCTTTAAATACCTTTTATATATGGGCAGTTTTTTAGGTGTAAACCTTGCCGTGTTCAACTTGCTACCTATCCCTGCGTTAGATGGTTCAAGAGTGGTGTTTGGCATAATTGAGGCAATTCGCAAAAAACCAGTAAGCCGAAAGGTAGAGGGAATAATCCATACAGTAGGGCTAATATTGCTATTAACTTTTGCGATATTCGTTGACCTGCAACATTGTTTTTAGAAAAAACGAAAAGTTTTAGAAAATATAAATAATTTTTATAGATAAAAATATACACATTACGAAAAATTGTGCTATAATTTGAAAAAAAGAGCAAATCATTTGGAGGAAATACAAATGGCAATCAAAAACGCATATTTATTAGACCTTTTAGAACGCACCAAAAAGCGCAACCCTGCAGAGCCAGAGTTCATACAAGCAGTAACCGAAGTATTTTCAACTTTGGAGCCTGTTATTGAACAACGCCCAGATTTAGTAGAAGCAGGTGTTTTAGAAAGAATAGTTGAACCAGAACGCCAAATCATTTTTAGAATCCCTTGGGTAGACGATAAAGGTGTTCACCATGTAAACCGTGGTTTTAGAGTTCAATTCAACTCAGCAATCGGCCCATACAAGGGTGGCATAAGATTGCACCCATCAGTAAACCTTGGCATCATCAAGTTTTTGGGCTTTGAACAAGTATTCAAAAACAGTTTAACCACACTCCCTATGGGTGGTGGCAAAGGTGGTAGCGACTTTGACCCTAAGGGCAAAACTGACGGCGAAATTATGCGTTTCTGCCAAAGTTTTATGGCTGAACTATATCGCCATATCGGCGCAGATTGTGATGTCCCCGCGGGCGATATCGGCACAGGCGCAAGAGAAATCGGCTATATGTTCGGTATGTATAAAAAATTAAGAAACGAATGGGTAGGCGTATTAACTGGTAAAGGCTTAACCTATGGCGGAAGTTTAGCAAGAAAAGAAGCAACAGGCTATGGCCTTTGCTATTTCACTAACGAAATGCTTAAAGCAAACGGCACTTCTTTTGAAGGCAAAACCGTTTTAGTTTCAGGTAGTGGTAATGTAGCAATCTATGCTTGCGAAAAGGCTACTGAATACGGTGCAAAGGTTGTTGCTATGAGCGATAGCAACGGCTATATCTACGATAAAAACTGTATCAACTTAGATATTGTTAAACGCCTTAAAGAAGTTGAAAGAAAGCGCATTAAAGAATATGTTAACGAAGTTCCAACTGCCGAATACCACGATGGTTGCAAAGGCATTTGGACTATTCCTTGCGATATCGCACTTCCTTGTGCAACCCAAAACGAAATTGACGGCGAAAGTGCAGAGGCTTTAGTTAAGAACGGCTGTAAGGTAGTAAGCGAAGGCGCAAATATGCCATCTACCCCAGAGGCAATTGATGTATACCTTTCAAACGGCTTGCTTTACGGCCCTGCAAAAGCCGCAAACGCAGGTGGTGTTGCAACAAGTGGCTTAGAAATGAGCCAAAATAGTGGCAGAATTTCTTGGACCTTTGAAGAAGTTGACGAAAAATTACATAACATTATGAAATCAATCTTCAAGGCTTGCGACGAAAATGCCGAAAAATACGGAATGAAAGGCAACTACATGGCAGGTGCAAACATAGCAGGCTTTATCAAAGTAGCAGAGGCTATGAAAGCGCAAGGTGATGTATAGTTGATTTTTGAAAAATCAACAGTTAAATAAATCCTAACGGATTTGTTAAATTCGCCTAATGGCGAGTGAAATTGCCTATCGGCAGTGATATTTGCCTTTCGGCAAGTTGTGGATTAAAATAGAATAAAAACCGTGGCGAACTGCCACGGTTTTTTAGTTATATTTTTCGTTTTGTCAAACGAAAAGTTATATTCTGCCTATGGCAGAGTTATATACGCCCTTTAGGGCGAGTTATATTTTTGCTCATTTTATTCGCAAAAGTTTTGGTATAAATATAATCCACTTGAAAAACTCTCATTTAAGTGGTATAATGTGTTATATTAAGAACGAAAGGGGGATATGAAAAAATGCTAAAAACTTCTATTAGATTTTTTAACGATATTCCCGTTCGCTCTATTTGGAACGAAGAAACTTCCCGTTGGTGGCTATGCGCCGTTGATGTTATAGAGGCGCTTTCTTTAAGCCTTTCTCCGCGTAAATACTGGAACACCCTAAAAAGTAGGAATACTCAGTTGTCCTCAATTTGTAGACAACTGAAATTAACTGCAAAAGATGGAAAGAGATATTTAACTGATGTTATAGATGAAAACGGGTTAAATGTTCTAATATCAATTTTACCAAGCAAAAAATCGGAAGTGTTTTTAAAGTGGGTTAAAACCAAAGCCACTTCTATAGACGAACAAAGCAAATCTAAAGCATACGAATTATTTGAAAGTGGAATTATTAACGATATAGAAGTTGGCACTATAAACGGCTTAAAGCAAATCCACGCCTATTTGTTTGGTGGTTTATACGATTTTGCAGGTCAAATAAGAAAGTTAAACATATCTAAAGGTGGTTTCGTGTTTGCAAGTGTTGGGTATTTAACCGAAACGCTTAACGCAATTGAAAAAATGCCCGAAAGTTCCATAGAAGAAATAGTAAAAAAATATGTTGAAATGAATATTGCGCACCCCTTTATGGAGGGCAACGGCAGAACTACAAGAATTTGGTTAGACCTAATTTTAAAGAAAAACCTATCTAAATGCGTTGACTGGAGCAAGATAGATAAAACCGAATATTTAGAATCAATGAAAATAAGTGTTGTTGATTACACTAACATTTATAATTTAATAAAAAATGCTTTAACCGATAAGATAAACGACCGTGAAATATTTATGAAAGGCATAGACTATTCTTATTATTACGAAGAAGAATAAAAACCGTGGCGAACTGCCACGGTTTTTTAGTTATATTTTTCGTTTTGTCAAACGAAAAGTTATATTCTGCCTATGGCAGAGTTATATACGCCCTTTAGGGCGAGTTATATTTTTATTCGCGTTGCTCATAAAAGTTTTGGTATAAATATACAATCCACAACTTTGGCGCAAGCAAAAATATCACTCACCATAAGGTGAATATCACGCAAAACTTTGTTTTGCATATCACTGCGCATTTTGCGCAATATCACTTGCAAAATTACGCGCGTTAGCGCAATATAACTCTAAATCGTTATAGTTTGTTTTTTGTTGTTTTAACTGAAGAAATGAGCAATCTTCTAATTTTGCCACAAGTATTAAACAATTCTTCAAATCTTTGTTTTTCTATAAAATTTGTTTCAAATAAAAGTTCCAACCAATATTCAGTTTCATAGCACTCTTTGAGAGAGATTTCAAGTTTTGAAATAAAGTCCATACTGCTTTGTGCATATTTTGCTTCGTGTAGGTTTGCGCCAATACTTGTTCCCGAACGAAGTAATTGTGCCGACATAATGTATTCTTTTCTTGTAGACTTTAATTCTTCGGTCAAAACAACAATTTGTTTTGCAAATTCTTTTGCTAAACTTCTTGAAAGACTATCGCTCATAATTTGTTTGTCCTTTGCTTTTGTTGTAGAAAGTATATCATATAATTGTCAGAAAATAAATAGCAAACCAAAACTTTTCTAAAATGCTATACCAAAACTTTTTGCATAGCAAAAAATATCACGCCGAAGGCATATCACTTGCCAAATAGGGCAAATATCACTTTCGCTTTAGCGAAAATATCACTCTAAAATGCTATACCAAAACTTTTTGCATAGCAAAAAATATCACTTTGGCGCAAGCCAAAATATCACGCAAAACTTTGTTTTGCATATCACTGCGCATTTTGCGCAATATCACTTGCAAATTTGCGCGTATTTTGCGCAATTTTGCAAAAAAGTATTGACAATATATATCTCTTGATATATAATGTAATAACTAAAATAGACTAATAGTGTATCATTATGCCTATTTTTGAGTATTAATAATTATTACATAATTATTCGTTTACTTATCTATATGTGGCTTGAATTAAATAAAATATATTGATTCAGGAGTGAATTATGAAAAAATTTATGGGAATTCAAAACCGAGTTGCAAAGGCTTTGGCGGTGGTTATTCTATCCGTTTTATCTTTATGCTGTTTTGTTCTTGGATTTTCAGGCCTAACATCAAAGTTAAATACCACAGATGCAGCGGCAAGTGGCCTACGCGCTTGGTATAGGTTTGATGTTGCGTCAAACTTTGGTAAAGACTATGCTTCTCAAGCAGGAACTTACACTTTAACGGCTAATAACTCTGCATCTTATGAAGACAGTTATAACGGAATGCGATTTTTGCCTACTACTAAAGATAGCACAGAAACAAAGGGCTCTTTATATGCAGCATCTACTTCGGCAGACCCATTTTATGGCTTAACCACAAGTTCTGTTATATCAGTATCAACAATTCTTTATTTGGGTGGGCCTTTGACGGGTGGCTCAAATTTTATTGTTACTAATTCAAACTGGGATGCTAACTTCCAAATTGCTTATACTAATGGTAATTTGATGGTTTATCTTGGTGGTGTTGTAGTTGCTGATTGGAACGAACCGGTTATTCCAAGCGGCGAAGGCGTTTATGGT
>JAFTSI010000012.1 GCA_017467345.1 Clostridia bacterium | reverse complement strand
TGGGAATATTTGCCTATTGCCTTAACACCTACTTTTGAAGATGGTTGTTTTTCGGGCTCTGCAATAGTTTATAAAGATAAATTATTCCTTTTATACACAGGTTTTAACGAAAACGGTGGTGGCGAAAATATTAGGCAAGTTCAATGCCTTGCCGAAAGTGATGATGGAGTGGTGTTCAAAAAGCACGGCATAGTTATTGATGGCAATAATTTGCCAGAGGGCTATTCGCTTTGCGATTTTCGTGACCCTAAGGTTTGGCGCTTTAACGATATGTTTTGGTGCGCAGTTGCTGGTAAAAAGGTAGGTGGCAAGGGTAGAATACTCTTATTTAAGTCTACCGACCTATTTAAGTGGCAATTTGTGGGCGATTTATTCGGTAAAAACTGCGCAGGCGAAATGATTGAATGCCCCGATTATAATGAAGAGTTAGGGCTTTTAGTTGACTGTGAACAGTTCCAACCAAGCGAAGGGAATATTCACCTTAATATTCACACAACCCGTTTTTATACTGGAAAAATTGACTATAATAACGGAAAGTTTTTAGAAAACAATAGTGGCATAATTGACTACGGTTTTGATTTTTACGCGCCACAAATATTTGCAGGCGCGCCCGTTATGATAGGTTGGCTTAATATGTGGGATAGAAATATTCCAAGTGCTAAATACGGTTTTGCAGGTATGCTTACCGTGCCAAGAAAGGTGGAAGTAATAAAGGGCGAACTTTATCAAACCCCTATCGTAAACACGGGCAAAGAGCAATCGGTAAAAGTTGAAAAATCGTTTACCGATGAAGTTAAGCGCGGTGTAATAACCATTGAAACAACTTCGCTTAAATCGCTTTCTCTTAAACTTCGCAAGGGCGAAAACAACTACACTTCATTTTCTTTAGAAAATGGTGAGTGGGTGTTTGACCGTTCTAAATCGGGCGAACAAATTGTAGGTGTAGAAAAAGATGCCGATAGTTTAAGTGGAATTAGGCGTATGCCTTTCTCAAAGGGCGATAAAACCACCTTAACGCTTGTTTTAGATGATTATTCGGTAGAAATCTTTGAAAACGGCAAATCGCTTTCTGCAACCATTTATCCGCCTGAAAACGCAAACGGATTAGAACTTATAGTAGATGCAAAATCTTGCGTTTACACAAAAAAAGAAATTAAGTTGTTTTAATTAAAACAAAGGGGCGCGCTTTTTTGAAAAAGCGCGCCCTATTAATTTTTAAAAATGAGTATAAAAATATTTTTTTGTTAAATACTTATTGAACACCCTTTTATTTTTTTCTATACATAAGGGGGAAAGAGTATGAGTAGTAAAGTTGTTATTTGTGGAGTAAATACTTCGCAATTACCTATTCTAACCGAAGAAAAAAGCCTTGAACTTCTTAAAAGAATTAAACTTGGCGACGAAAACGCACGCGAAGAGTTTATAGTTTGCAATATGCGCCTTGTTTTATCAATAATTAAAAGGTTTTGGGCGAAAAAGGCAAACGCTGATGATGTTTTCCAAGCAGGGATTATAGGCTTAATTAAGGCGATAGATAATTTTGACTTAGCCTTTAATGTAAAGTTTTCAACCTATGCCGTGCCTATGATTATAGGTGAAATTAAAAGGTATCTACGCGACGGCAATTCGCTTAGAATTGCAAGAAGCATTCGCGATACTGCTTACCTTGCCTTAAAAACGCGTAGCGAACTTGAATTAGATAATGATGAAGTTTCGCTTTCGCAAGTTGCCACGGCTATGAATATGGCTGTAAGCGAAGTTTCCTATGCGCTTGATGCTATTAGCGATACCCTTTCGCTTTATGACCCTGTGTATAATAAGTCGGGCGATACTTTAATGCTTATGGACCAAATAGGTGATGAAAAAAACACCGAAGAAAACTGGGCAGAAAAGGTTGCGCTTGAAAACGCGCTTAATAAACTTGATGATAGAGAAAAAACGGTGTTGCGATTAAGGTATTATGAAGGCAAAACCCAAACGGAAATTAGTGAGTGTGTAGGCATTAGTCAAGCGCAAGTATCAAGAATAGAAAAAAACGCGTTAAAGCAAATGAAACGCGGTTTAACTGTATAATTAATGCCACCCTTTTTAGGGTGGTTTTTTGTAAAAATAGCGCGAAATGTTAAATAAAGTAAAATCTATTGACAAAAATCGCCTTAAAAGTTATTATATAGAATATAATTCTTTTGTTTAGCAAAGTTGCTAAAAGGGGTAGTTATGAGTTTTAAGGTTTTTAAAAGAATGATTTTAGCATTTTTATGCGTTATCATAGCAGGCGCATTTATGCTACTTGCATTTAGTGGTATTAACTTTGGCAGGTCAATGTTTGAAACTTGCTTTATGGAAATCACTTATGAAGAAGCAGTTGCCTTTGCAAGAAAGGTAGATAATGTTGAAACAGGCCTTGCTTTAACCACGGGCGCAGAAACTAAATCGCTTGCAAAAGACTATGAATACTTTATTGATGCTAACGGTAAAGAAGAAGTGTTGAACTGGCAAGAAACGGAAAATGTTAGCCGTGTTCAAAAGGTTGAAGATAAATTGCAAATGTATGCAAAAGTTACCGAAAACGAATGTCAAGGCGGAATTAAAAACACTTCTAATAACGAAATGTTTTATAAAGACGGAGTTTTATATAATCATCAATTAAAAAGCATTGAAACCGATTATAATGGCGAAGAAGCAGTAGTAAAAGAATTTGGCGAAGAAAGTAAAACCAAATACGCTATGCCAGAAAGTTATATTATGGTTCAACCTATATCGCTTTTGCAAGTTATAAGCGAATGTAAAAGCGCAGGTTATGATGCCACCTACTATAAAGGCTATGACGGAAAGAACACTATTATAAAAGTAGAGTTTGGTTTTACAAGTAGTGATGACTATGGTAGCCAAACTATTGAAGCGACCACCGTTTTTGTTTACAATATTGATAACGAAGTTATCGGTATTAAAGAGTTGTCAAGTATGGTAATGGCAACCGAAAACTATAAAAATGAAATGACAGTAGAAGGCGAAATGGTGGTGTTTGATGGTGCTATTGAGTTCCCACAAGACCTTAATAGTTATGTAGAAAATATCTAATTTATGGTTTTATAAAAATAAACTTATTAGCCCTGCTTGGCTTTTGCCAAGCAGGGTTTTTTTGGCATAAGTAAAGTTAATGTTCATATTATATATTATGGAATTATCGTTTAATGAACTAAAAAAGCGCGAAGTAATAAATGTTGTAGATGGCAAAAGTTTAGGCTACATAACCGATTTAACTTTATCTTTTCCAAGTGGAACACTTACAGGTATAACCGTGCCAGAGCGAAAACTAAACTGGTTTTTAAGGCTGTTTAATAAAACGGAAGTGTTTATTCCTACCAAAAATATTTTAAAGATAGGAAATGATGTAATACTTGTAAACCTAAAATGTGGAGATGTTTGTGGCGAAACGATAGGTGTGGGGAGACCACCATCACCAAAGCCCTGCCCACCACACCCACCAAAAAGAAATGAAAACTGTTTGGCAAGTTGTGAAGATATTTTAGGCACTATTCGTGCCGATAATGAAGATTACTCATAACCCCCTAAACCACTTTTTTTAAAAACCCCCTTGAAAAGGGGGATAGTTTGTTTTATAATAAAAATATAAAAACCAAACGAAAAGGCGTTTTAATTAAGGGGGATAAAATTATGAAAACATTAAATGCCGAAAATATAAGGAATGTTGCTTTAATAGGTCATTCAGGCGAAGGCAAAACTTCGCTTGCCGAAGCAATACTCTTTAACGGTGGCGCAATTGATAGGCTTGGCAAAACAACCGATAAAAACACCGTAATGGATTTTGATGCCGAAGAAACGGCAAGGGGAATATCAATTTCACTTGCAGTAGCAAACTGTGAGTGGCAGGGCGTAAAAATCAATTTAGTAGATGTCCCTGGATTTTTTGATTTTGAAGGTGAGTTTGAAAGTGCAATGCGTGCCGTTGCCTCTGCAATACTTGTGGCTGACGCTAACGGACAGGTTTCAGTAGGCGCAGAAAAGGCTATTGACTACTGCTTAAAAAACCATATTCCACTTATGATTTTCATAAACGGAATTGATAAAGAAAACTCTAACTATGTAAAAACCGTTGAAGCGTTTAGGGCTAAATACGGCAAAAAGATTGCTACTATGCATGAGCCTATTATTCGTGATGGAAAAATGCAAGGCTATGTATCGGTAATTTCGGGCAAGGCTTATGAGTTCCGTGTTGGTGGCAGAGAAGAAGTTAAAGTTCCCGATAACATTAAAGATGAAGTTGCAATGCTTAAAGAGGGTTTAACCGAAGCGGCGGCGGAAACAAGCGAAGAATACTTAAATAAGTATTTAGAAACAGGTTGGCTATCTAACGACGAAATTATTGCAGGCGTTAAAAAGGGCTTGTTTAACGGCGATACTATTCCTGTGCTTGGTGGTTCGGCAACCCAAAACTTGGGCGTTATTAACCTTATGTTTGAAATAACTGCTATACTTCCATCACCCGTTGAAAGAAAACCAGTTTTTGCAACCGATTTAAATAGTAATGAATTGATAGAAATTAATTGCGAAGAAAGTAAACCTTTCTCTGCGCAAGTGTTCAAAACTACCGTTGACCCATTTGTTGGCAAACTCAATATGATAAGGGTGTTTACTGGCAAACTCAAAAGTGGTATGACGGTGTATAATTCTACCACAGGCGAAAAGGAAAAGATAGGCGCAATATATATTCTTAAAGGCAAAAAGCAAGAGCAAGTTGATGAACTTGTTGCAGGCGATATAGGTGCTGTAAACAAACTCAACTGCACTAATACTGGCGATACCCTTTGTGATGAAAGTTTTAAAATAAAGTTTAGCGAAATATCTTTCCCAAAACCCGTTTTAACACTTGCAATATCGTCTAATAAAACTGGCGAAGAAGATAAACTTTTCCAAGGCTTAAATAGGCTTGCCGAAGAAGATAAAACCTTTAAGGTAGAAAAGAACAAGTCTACGGGCGAAATGGTTATTCGTGGTATGGGCGATACCCAACTTGATGTTTTATGTAAAAAGGTAAAGGCAAAGTTTGGCGCAGAAGCAACCCTAACCGAACCCAAAATCGCATATAAAGAAACCATTTTAGGCAAAGCCGAAGCAGAGGGCAAACACAAAAAGCAAACTGGTGGCGCAGGTCAATTTGGCGTTGTTAATATTAGGTTTGAAAGTGGCGCAAACGATGGCGAATTTGAGTTTGTTGATGAAGTTGTTGGTGGCGCAGTTCCTAAGCAATTTATTCCTGCCGTTGAAAAGGGGTTAAGAGAAGCCGTGCAAAAAGGCGTGCTTGCAGGATTTCCCGTGGTGAATATTAAATGCACACTTTTTGATGGAAAATATCACCCTGTTGACTCAAAGGAAGTGGCTTTCATTTCTGCTGCAAAACTTGCATATGAAGAAGCCGTTAAAAATGCAAAACCTGCTATTTTAGAGCCTATATATTCATACACAATCACCGTTCCCGATAACTACACGGGCGACATTTTGGGCGACCTTAACAAGCGCCGTGGCAGAATACTTGGTATGGAAATGATTGATGGATTGCAAGTTATATCTGTCGAAGCACCACTTGCCGAAATGCTTAAATACGCTATAGATTTAAGGTCAATGACCCAAGGCCGTGGCAAGTTCACTTGCGAAGAGATTAGGTATGAAGAAGTGCCTTTTGACAAGGCTGAAAAAATTATCGCTGAAAATAAATAATAAGAGAGATATAAAATGATTTTAACTATTTGCCCAAACCCAAGTATTGACTGCACTATTGAACTTGATAATTTTAGGGTGGGTATGCTTAATAGATTACAAAGCAAGGTAGAAACCTATTCTGGTAAAGCACTAAATGTGGCTATAGGTGTTAGCCGTCTTAACGAATGCAAGAGTTTTGCCACAGGCTTTATGTTCAAAAACCACGCTAAACTTTTTGAACATTCGCTTGAAAAGGAAGGGGTAGGGTATTCTTTTATCTATAACGAAGGCAACGCAAGAACCAACTATAAAATTATTGATAAACGCGCTATGCTAACCGAAATAAACGACAAGGGCGAAACAGTTTCGCGTGATAAACAACTTGAACTTATAAACCTTGTTAAAAACCTTTCGCCAGAATGCACTTGCGCCGTTATGAGTGGTAGTTTGCCAAGTGGTGTAGAGCCCGATTTTTATCGCGAAGTACTTGCCGTTATTCCTAAACATGTTAAGGTTATAGTAGATGCCGAAAAGGCTAATATGGATTGCGCCTTAAAAGAAAATGTGTTTATGGTAAAGCCAAACCTACGCGAACTTGAAGAATACGCAAATGCCCCACTTCGCACCAAGCGCGACCTAATTAAAGCATCTTACGGCTTTTTTGATAAGGGTGTAAGTTTAGTGCTAATTTCAATGGGTGAAGATGGCGCTATTTTAACCAACGGCACAAAACACTATTTCTGCAAGTCGGCATCAGTTGCCGTAAACTCAACCGTTGGCGCAGGCGACTGTATGGTTGCAGCATCTTGCGTTGCGTTAGAAAATGGTTTGCCTATGCCCGAACTTTTAAGAAGGTCAGTTGCCGCAGGAACTGCCGCAATCACAACGGTAGGAACAAACCTATTCTATCGTGATAAATATGATGAAATCTATTCAAAAATATCTACCGAAGAACTTAATGTTTAATACTTAAAAACAATAAAAAAGAGAAACTTTTTCAAAAGTTTCTCTTTTTTTCTTTTAGTCCATAGCAAATGGCACTATCAACTCTTTGAATATAAGTTCTTCCGTTTCCGTTCTCCACATCGTTTTGTGTAGAACTTTCTCTTGTAAGGTTGCGTTCTTCGGTTGTTTGTATTCGTCTATTCTCTTGTCCGTGAACGCTTCTATTCTCTCTTGCAACGCTATCAATTCTTCTTCCAAAGTTCCCAACGCTCTCAACGTCATCCATTTTTGAAAGTTGTGATAAATCATAT
>JAFTSI010000011.1 GCA_017467345.1 Clostridia bacterium | reverse complement strand
GAAGACAGGTTTTTTAAAATAGGTTATTACTTCAATATTTTAGAAGAAAAAGGCTATTTTGAAGACTTAGGTTATGCAGATATTTACGATTTGGCTGAAAAAGAATTCGGCTTTAAATCCACCACAGTTAAAAATTTAATGCTTGTAAATAGAACATATTGCTGTTGCAAAATGGATGTTTTAACAGGCAAAACAAAAAACTTTACAGATGTTATTGCTCCACAATATGAGCATTTTAGTCAAACGCAATTGGTGGAAATGTTGCCATTGTCAACGGTGGCGCGAAAAAATATTCCAAGCAATATGACTGTTGCGGAAATTAGAGATTATAAAAAAGCTATTAAAAGCAATAAATATGGGCGCTATGAAGATAATGTTAATAATCCATATGACGCTGTTTATAAATACCGTGAAGTAAACGAAAAGGAAAAGAAGTTAAATGCTTCAGGCGCTTGCCCTGGTCAACTTTTAATCCCTGGCGTTGAGAAAAGTCAGTCAACTGACCGAACTGAAGGGATTACAATTCCTACTTTTGAGCCCTGCGTATTTGACGAAGCGAAAGTTTATTATTCAAGCAAGAACCCAGACCCATCACTATTAAAAGCAGGATTAAGAGCAGGCCCTTGCTTTAATGAAAAAGATTTTGAAGAATATGAAAGTCAGTCAACTGACCAACCTGAAGAAGCTGTTGAAAAAGTTAACAAAATAATTCAGCCCCTATTCCCTGCACGACATATTTTTAAAAACGATAAAGAGCGATTAGATTTTATTAATGATGAAAGAAATTTTGACCGCCTGGTATTAAAAAATGAAGAACTTGGCATTGAAATTAGAAGTTTGAAATTTCATAATGGCGCAATCCTTTACCAAACAATTCATAGTGAATATTACGAGTGGAGCAAGCAAACAAAAACCATAAGGACCTTGCATTTAGTTAATGTTAACTGTGATGACAAAAAGCCTGATTCTAATGCTTGCTATGGCTATGGTTTAAAAACTTATACGCTTAAGGGAACTGCCCCTACATATGTGGTCAAATACATGTCCATGTATAAAAACGAGATTTAAGGGGGTTGGCCATGCCGAAATTAATACCACACAAGAATATAGAATACACCTTTAGGATTAAAGGAAAAGAACACCGCCTTGTTTATTTAGGATTTATGAACGAAAAAGCGAAGTATGTTTTTGAGAATCAACAATATAAAAACCTAACAGCTTTAAGTCAAAAAACATTTTCGTATTTTTGCCAAAAGTGTTTGATTTGCAAAAAGCAATTAATCGCTTCATCACCTGAAGAACAAGGAAAAATTATAGAGAAAAAGAAAATGATTCAAGCGCGTATTTACAAACTTAAAAAAGGAGATTGGAGCGCGAAGCAAATAGAAGACATGAAGGCTGAGATAGGATTGTCGCCTAAAGATGTATTAAACGATTTACAACTTGCTTTTTATAATGTTGGCCGAAACCCTGAACTTGTTGAAAATGCAATATTAGAATACAACTTTTTCTGCAGACACCTTCAGCGCTACCGTAATATTGTATGAAAATTTATAAACCTGAAAAAGATACATATTATACCTTCATTTACGAAGACGGACAAGAGCTAACTTTTAAGTATTTATCTACCAACGAAAAAGGTAGATACATAATGCTTTTGATTAAAAACGATAAAAACGAATTTGTTGATATGAGCGAAAAGCGCTTTTCCTTTTTATACCACAAGCAGTTAGTTAAAGAAGCTAAGATTAGCGACATTAAAAACGAAATTGAGCGCGCCGAAGCGGAGCGCAAAGCCCAAGAAGAAATTAAACGCGCTGAAGAAGAAAAAAAGTTTAATGAAGAACTTAAAGAAACTTGTGCTTGGCTTAAAAGGCTTGATTGGCTTGACATACAAACAATTAAAAGTAAATTAGGGGTTCACCCCCATGCCCTTGCTGATGACATTTTGGGAACTTCAGGCTTAGAGCAAATTGAATATTTGCTTGTGGCCGAAAAAATACAAAAAATTTTATAAGGAGATTCTTATGGCTCAAACAAAAACAAACAAAATATCTTTTAAAGACAAAATGAAATTGGCCAAGCAAAAATGTAGTGAAGGAATTGCAAAGCTTAAAGCTGATTTTAAGGATTATAAAAAGTCTCTTAAGCAAGCTAAAAAGTTAGGCTACATATCAGGCAAAAGCGATTATGATAAGCTTGAGCAAAAAGGCGCTATGCAACGCGCCTATGCCCAAAACGGTTATGGCAAGGCCATGAAAGACCGTGCCAAAAAAGACAAGCTTGACAATAAAATTCAAAATAATGGAAGGAAAAAGAAATGAAAAAATTACTAACTTTACTATTAACTCTTTTGTTAGGTATATTAAGTTTGTTTGGGTGCAGTCAGTCAACTGACCAACCTGAAGAATCTGCTGAAGTGGAAGAAATAGTTTCTACCTTCGCAAGCGATATTATTGTTGATGAAGAAAATAATACTCTTTCTCAAAGAGTTAATATTACCGTTTACCCTGAAGACGCTACCTATAAGGATTTAAATTTGAGTATTAAATTTTCTATTCCTGCGCCATATATCGATAGCGAAGACACTGAAGTGGAAGACTATATTAGTGCTGTGTTTGAAGATGAAGATACAATTTTAATTACTTTGCTTCAACCATATGGTTCATACGCAAAAACACGCAAACCTGTTGTAAGAGTTGAATCAAAAAATGGCGTATCGCTTGAGATACCTATTATATATAAAGGATTAGCCACAGATGTTAATTACACATGCGAATCTTCTTATATAAGCCGTTTAAATAGTAGAAACAACGCGTG
>JAFTSI010000010.1 GCA_017467345.1 Clostridia bacterium | reverse complement strand
GTGGATTGCATCGTCGTATGCTTCAATAGTTATTGTGCCGTTGTTTATGGTTATTTGGTTAGAGGCCTTTATACCCTTTGTTGAGTAGGTGCCTTTATCGGTGTTGCCTTCTTGCATTCCACCCATACCACCACTACTTGAAGATGTGGTGTAGTTAGTCCAACTTAAACTTACCTTGCTTGATGAGTATGTTACCTTAACGGTATCGTAACTCTCGCTTATAGTTTTATATTCAGAACAAGCGACATAGTTTGTGTCTTGACCTTGAGTTTGGATGCTTGAGTATAGATATACTGCAAGTGATGTATAGCCTGATTTTTTTGCAAAGGTATAGTAATAGGTGCTTGAACTACTTCCACCTGGGCGATTACTTGATGAAGTTACCGTTTCATAACTTGTGCTTGCATCTACCCAAAGGGTATCGCCTGTGTTTGAGTTATAGTATTTTACCGAATATTTATAGTTTGTGGTGGTTGCCGATAAGTAGTAGGTGCTTTCGCTTACTACAGTTACTTCTTCGCTATACTCAGAATATTTATCGGTGTAAATGTTGAGCACGGTTGTTGCATCATCAATAACTACATCATAAGATGAATCAATACCATCGCAAGCGGCGTATAAATTATGCGTTCCACCACTTATACTAATAGTGCCTTTTTGTTTTAAGGTTGTGCTATTAATGTGGCTATTAACCGATTTAATGCAATCTCCTTGGCGAGCGATAAGTGTGGTGTTTGCGTTTAATATTTCTACACCGTCGTTACCCTTTAATGCGTTGTCAATACAACTTACCGATAAAG
Organism: Clostridia bacterium; assembly: GCA_017467345.1. Taxonomy (GTDB): domain Bacteria; phylum Bacillota; class Clostridia; order Christensenellales; family Borkfalkiaceae; genus UBA1259. Next base: position 2,550 of record JAFTSI010000010.1, on the reverse strand, counting down.
TTAAGTTTTTAACTTGTAAATCATCTTTACCGTGTATGCCGTTATTGTTTTGAGATACTACCGTTAATGTTCCCTTTCCGCTTATTTCTAAATCTACCATAGAATGTATTGCACCTGAATATAAGGTGGTGTCTGTTTCATCTATTTTTGCGCGGTTATCATATATATAGTTTTGGTAGCCTGCTTTTGCTTGTATTGCTACTTCATCGCCACTTAATATTGTTATGGGGTTTATGTAATTACAGTTAAGCGTAAAACCGTGTAGTTCTAAATCAAACTTATAGGTATCACCTACATCAATTACAATATTTCCATCAAATTCGCCAGAGATTGCATATACTGTGGCGGCGCTTATTTCGGTTATGGTTAGTGTGCTACCTGAATATGTGTAGCACCCACTTGTTCCAGATATACAGGTAAGAGTAAATGGCAATACTTCAAGTTCTCTAAATGTTGCCGTTATCGTGTGGTTCGTAGTGATGTTTTTAAATGTATATGCCGTTGCACTTGCTACGCCTACGCCATCTACCATCAATGAATCAACTTGATAGCCAAGGTTAGGCGTGATGGTTATTGTTAGGTTCGCGCCCCATTCTACACTTACTATGCCGTTATAGTTTGCGCTACCATTTGCGCCTACTGATACATTTACAGTTAAAAACTCTGCATTAACATATACTTGGCAAGTGGTTGGTGCAAATACCGAAGTGTCGGTTGGCGTGAAGGTTACTTCATAGTTGCCACTCCATATTATTTTTTCGCTTGGATTAGACCAACTAAACACTCCATCAACACTTGCGCTACCACCAGTTAAAGTAAGCGCCGATAGTGTTTGACCGATATATACTTTTTGGTTTGCAACAGTTGGCAATGTTAATATTTCAGTTGATACATACACAGGCTTTTGATAGGTATTTAAACACTCCGAACAAGTATATTGCGCCAAGCCTGCTTGATTATCGGTTGCGCCCCTTATTATAATTTCGTTTGTGTCGGTATGCGCAGTTAAATCGCCTTTAAGATTTTCATAGCCTTGGTCTAAACAAGCGTGCCAGTGGTTATAACTATCATAAGACCACACATTTGAATAGTTATGCGAAAGGGCATCTTCTGTTTCAATTATTAGTTCATATTCACAATCGTAACAAGTGTAGGTTATATAGCCACCGTGTTCAAAAGTTGGTGCAGTTTCAACGCCTTCATCAAAATCGTGCCTTGCTTTATCTAAGGTTTCGTTTAAGTGAACGCAAGTGGATTCGTGCCAGTGGTATGTTTCATCATAAGTCCACTCATCTGAATAGGTATGTTCGTGTGGGTCTTCGCCACCAAAACAGCCTGCAAAACTAAATACACATAGTGTGCATATTAGCGATAGTGCGATTAGTATAGCCTTTCTTTTCATATGCCATCCCCTTTAAAATTGCTTTCATATATATAATTATGTTAAAGGCTTTTTTATCGCAAAAAAATAAAAAACGGAAGATTTTCTTCCGTTTTTTTAATCATCGTTTGGTGGTGGCGTAGGTGGAGTTCCAACCATTCCACTTGCAGTTACTAAACCTGTTTTTGGGTCAACTTCATATCTTAATAATTCATTACTGTTTTTCTTTTTTAAGGTTATTGAGTAAACCATTTTCCTTTGGTCATCATCGCCTTGCGGGTGAACTCTTAATTCATACCACTCAACTTCACTTTCATCTAATGATATAGTTTCCAAAACGGCTTGTAATGCACTTTCTTTTTCAATATAGCCACCAACTTCGCCAACTATTACTTCTTGTGGGGGCTTTTCGCCTTTGTTTTTATGGATTGGGTTTACAGAATATAAAAAGTTTAAATCTTTAATGGGCATTTTAGCAAGGTCAGGAATATCTTCTTCATCAAATCCACCATCAACAAGTTCCATATCCATCATTTTATCTATAAGGTGCATTTTGCCTATAGATATACCGTGCTCATCGGCGCGCTCTTTTAAATAATCGCTATTTTCCACATCTTGGGCAATTACCGATAAGTTTACATTTGCGCTTTTTAATACTTGCGATATCTTATTTGATACGCCGTTTACTAACACTTCGGTATTATCTTTATTTTTTGTATCTACACTAACAAGCACAGAGTTGTTTTCGGCAGTTAAATAACCGTTTACATATAATGAACCGATTATTGCGTTTATTGCCGTATCCATTTCTACACCTTTGAGTTTTAGGTTTTTCAACACTTCTTCAGCATCGGTGTTTAGTGCATTAATTTGCAAAACGGTGTTGTTTTCATCAAGTTGAACTTCTATGCTTGGGTTTACATCTATAAATAAACTTGTTTCTACTTGGCTAATCTTTTCGCCTTGTGGTATAAAGTAGCCTGCCACTAAACCTATAACAAATAGTGCAAGGCAAGCAAAAACACTTGCAAACCTTCTAAAATTAAACCTTTTTACCGATGGTTTTAATTCTATTTCAGGCGAAAATTGTTCTTCACTTTCGCACGCCTTTATTATGCTTTCGCTCAGGTTTGGTGTTTCTTCCTTAAAAGCAATATTGAGTTTTTCTT
>JAFTSI010000009.1 GCA_017467345.1 Clostridia bacterium | reverse complement strand
CATACCACGATATACATTGAAACTTCTGCCTTGGTAGATTTCTATTTCGCCTGGGCTTTCTAAAGTGCCTGCGAATAAACTGCCAAGCATAACTGCGCCTGCGCCACCACCAAGAGCCTTGGTGATATCGCCACTATATTTAATACCGCCGTCGGCAATAACCTTTTTACCAAACTTATCTGCCCTTTCTGCGCAATCCATAACTGCGGTGAGTTGTGGAACGCCTATACCTGCTACAACACGGGTGGTGCAGATTGAGCCTGGGCCGATACCTACTTTAACAACATCTGCGCCTGCGCCGATTAAAGCCTCGGTAGCATCTGCAGTTGCAACATTGCCTGCGATTACTGGTAGGTTTGGATATTTTGCTTTTACTCTGCTTACCATATCAATAACGCCCTTGCTATGACCGTGAGCAGTATCAATAGTGATAATATCAACTTTTGCTTTTACAAGTTCGGCAATTCTTTCCATAGTGTTCATAGCAGTTCCTACTGCTGCGCCAACTAAAAGCCTGCCGTTTAAATCTTTTGCGCTGTTGGGGTATTGAATAGCCTTTTCAATATCTTTAATAGTGATTAAGCCCTTTAAGTAGCCCTTTTCATCAACGATAGGAAGTTTTTCAATACGGTGCTTGCCTAAAATCTTTTGAGCCTCGTCAAGTGATGTGCCAACGGGCGCTGTAACCAAGTTTTCTTTGGTCATTATATTATCAATAGGTTGGTCAAAATTGCTTTCAAACCTTAAATCACGGTTGGTAAGAATACCTACTAACTTGCCACCCCTTGTGATAGGCACGCCACTAATACGGTATTTTTCCATTAAAGCAACTGCTTCTCTTACCATATTGTCTGGTTCTAAAAAGAACGGGTCGGTAATAACACCGTGTTCGCTACGCTTTACCCTGTCTACTTGGGTCGCTTGGTCTTCAATACTCATATTTTTGTGTATCATACCAAGTCCGCCTTCCCTTGCCATTGCTATTGCTAAACGGCTTTCAGTTACCGTGTCCATAGCGGCAGAAATTAGCGGTATATTGAGTTTGATGCCCTTTGTGAGTTCGGTTGTTAAGTCAACTTGACTTGGAACAACTTCGCTTGCTTGTGGCACTAATAACACATCGTCAAAAGTTAAGCCTTCTTTAATGATAGTTCCCATATTACTTCTCCTTTAAGGTTTGTAGGTTAGTTTAATTCGTTTATTAGTTTATTCAAATATACTTTATCTTTGGTTAGGTTGTTGCGGCTTTCGGCAGTTAAATCGTTAAAGTTACCTGCTATATCGTTTTTTGATATTTCGCTTTGTATTGCTTGCAAGGTTTCTTTATTCATATTTTTGCCACAGGTAAGTAGCGCAACGGTTAAAGGCGCGTTTTCGGTGTAGCCATACACTTTTGCGTAGTTTACCGAAACATTTACCATTTCTTTGCATTTTTCAATGCTATTTTGTGAGCATAATGCGATTGCGTATTTGCCATAAATAAACTCACAAGTGGTTACTTTTGCGCCTACATTTTTGCTATCAAGTTTCATCATAAATACTGCCACTTCGCCAGAATTAGCAGGCTTAAACATTATTTCGCAGTATTTTTCTGTTTTAGCCCCATCACTTTCTTCATCAAGTTTAACGATTAATGTGTAAAGGTCATCTAAACTTTCGCTCTTTTCATAGGCTTTTTCATAATAAAAAACGCTGACTGAATAGTTACCCATTTTGTCAGCGACATTTGCAATTGTTTTAGGCGAAATAAGCGCAAAAATACCGAACAAAATAACGCCAAGTGCAAGTATTCCTGCAAGCGTTATGCATACGGTTTTTAACACTAACTTTTTCAAGGCGATTTCTCCTAAAAAGTAATTTTTACTATTTTAGCAAACTTTTTTTCAAAAAGCAATATTTTAACGATAAAATTTGTAATTACTTTTATATTTTTTTAATACTTTTATAGTAGTTGGGGGTTTTTATGCGTTATTTAACTAAAATTATATGCTTTATTCTTTCGGTTTTTGTGGTTTGTTTTTGTGGGGCTTGTGAAAGCAAGCAAGATTACTCTTCTTACCTATTAGAACTTAAACAAGACATTTTTAGTGGCGAAACCGAAAACCTTTCAGTTTATGCCACCTACGGCTTTAATGAAAATGAGTTTGATGGCGAATACTTTTTGCATTTTAAGTTGAAAAAATGCCCGTTTATTGAAAGTAAATATACCCTTACTTTTAATTATAACGACACCGAATACGAAAACGATTTTAGTTTGAGCGATATTTCTGGCGTGCCTTTTATTAAAATACCCATTAAAAACTTTAACGAAAAGGGGTTTGAAATTAAAATTAAATACGGCTCTACAATAGAAAGCATATCGCTTAATTCTATTTTGCCTGCTAATACTATATCGCACGAAAAAGCGCTTGATATTTTGTTTGAAAAGCAAAGCCATTTGCTTAACAGTTATTATGATGAAAGTGGGGTTTTTACTGCCAAAATTATTGAGAGAGTTATTGTTAAAAATGGCAAGCCATACTACTACATAGGCATTAAAAATGGCGATAAGTTAAAAGCACTTTTAATTGATGGATTGAGTGGCGAACTGCTTGCCGTGAGAGAAGTGTTTTAAGTGATGTTTTTTGCATAGCAAAAAAGTTTTGGTTTTAATACAAAAAAAATCGCCACGCAAACCATTTTGCGTGGCGATTAGTTTTTATTACGAATTCATTACGCCTTCGTATGCGGCATTGCCGTTAGTTAAGTAGTTATTAAACTCTGTATCAAAATTACCAGTTAAAACTTCGGCGCTTTCCATTTGGGTGTAAAATTGCTCTCTTATTTGAAGTGCGATAGTTTGATATTCGCTACTGATTTCACTTTTTAACCAGAAATATTTTCCATCACTTGTCATTTTTTCTTGTTGGAAAGTGGTGTTTGTAGAGCCACTTGCAGTATAATCTTGAACCATTACCAAGTTAAAGCCGATTAAGGTGTTAGAAGTAAAATCAAAATCAATATCAAAGTTGTAGTATGCCTTTATTTCCATCTCTTGCACTTCGGGAAGATACATCACCATTTCAAGTTTTACATTGTTGTTTGCTTTATCAAGAGTTGGTTTCATACTCATTGTGCCTGCAACTGGTGTAGGACCCATATTTACTGCAGTAAGTGGCACGGTTACAACACCATCACTAATAACAAAGTTATCGTTTTCATAATATTCGCCTATCATATAAATTAGCGAAAACATTGTTGCTGCGTCTGCTTTGGCAATTTTAATACCTGCTGGCGTATCTTTTTCTTCTAAATCGGTTTCTGGAAGGTCGCTTGGCAATGCGTTAAGGCTTGTGGTTACTACTGTGCCTGCGCCAAATTGATTCCAGCAACCCGTTGCAACCGATTTATATGCAGTTGCAAGTTCTGCCTTAGTGGGTGTTCCATTATTTGGTTGGTAGTTTGCATCTTGTGCGCCACAAGCACATACACCTTGGGTATAAGAGTGTTCTGCCTTGTCAAGTTGAGTGGTGCAACCATCTACTTCGCACGCGTGCCAGTGGTGAGTTGCATCTTTGCTCCATTCTGTTTTAGCAGTATGTTCGTGTTCGCCACAAGCAACAAGTGAAAATGCGCTTAATACTACTAAACATAATGTTAAAAGCAAGGTTAATAGTTTTTTCATTTTTTGCTCCCCCTATTTATTAAAATTGTCTTTAAGCGACACGATTTCGCTTAAAACAGTTTTATCTTTAACATTTAATAACTTAAAGTAGCCCGTTCTTAAAAGTTGGAAAGGCGCACCAAACTCTGCTTGCATTAAGTAGGGTTCAACTTTGCCTTGGTAGATTGAAACGCTTTCTTTGTTCATACGCTCGCCAAAATCTTGACCTGCATACTCTTCGTCGTTAAGTAAATAGCCGTATTTCCTTATTTCTATATCTACTGCGCTATTTTCTTCTACCCATTGAATAACACCTTTGCATTTTAATCCAGAGTTATCTGCACCACTCTTACTTTCGGGGAAGTAGGTGCAAAGAAGTTCTATAACTTCACCGTTTTCATCTTTAACAACTTCGTCACAGCGAATAATGTAGGCACTTTTTAGCCTTACCATACCTTCAAGTTTTAAGCGCTTGTATTTGGGTGGTGGGTCTAACGAAAAATCATCTCTATCAATATATACAGTTTTGCCAAACTTGATTTTACGCGTTCTCTTCTCTTCTTCGTTGGGGTTGATTTCAAAGTCAAGTTCTTCGGTTTGGTTTTCTGGATAGTTGGTAATGGTGAGTTTTAATGGATTTAGCACACCCATTGCCCTTTCTGCGTTTAAGTTTAAGTTTTCACGAACACAGGCTTCTAAATAACTGATTTGAACTTCGCTATTTGCCTTGCATACGCCTATTCTTGAACAGAAATCTTTTAAAGCATCTGCTGGAATACCCCTATTTCTAATACCTGCTAAGGTGGGCATACGCGGGTCGTCCCAACCGTCAACAGAGCCATCTTCAACTAACTTTTTAAGGTAGCGTTTGCTCATTACAAGGTTGGTTACATTAAGCCTTGCAAACTCAATTTGGCGTGGCTTTGGATTAAAGCCAAGTTCTATACCTACCCAGTCATAAAGTGGACGGTGGTCTTCAAACTCTAATGTGCAAATACTGTGGCTTACACCTTGCAAATAGTCGCAAATAGGGTGCGCATAGTCATACATAGGGTAAATGCACCACTTATCGCCTGTGCGGTGGTGGGTTGCGCGAAGTATTCTATATATTACTGGGTCACGCATATTGACATTTGGCGACGCCATATCAATCTTTGCCCTTAAACACTTTTCGCCATCTTTAAACTTGCCGTTTTTCATATCTTCAAAAAGGGCAAGGTTTTCTTCTATAGAACGATTGCGCCAAGGACTTTCTTTTCCTGCTTCTGTTAATGTGCCACGGTTTTTGCTTATTTCTTCGGGGCTCATATCACATACAAAGGCTTTGCCTTTTTTGATAAGAGTTAATGCAAATTCGTAAATCTTCTCAAAAAAATCGCTCGCATAGGTTTCTTTGTCCCAAGAAAAGCCAAGCCATTTGATGTCTTGTTTAATTGCGTCAACAAACTCGGTTTTTTCTTTGCTTGGGTTGGTGTCGTCAAAGAAAAGGTTGCATTTGCCGTTATACTTTTCTTTAATGCCAAAGTTTATGCACAAAGATTTTGCGTGGCCGATATGTAAGTAGCCGTTGGGTTCTGGTGGAAAACGGGTGTATACATCATTTACCTTTCCACTTTCTAATTCTTCGTTGATAATTTGTTCAATGAAATTGGTTGCCTCTACCATAATTTACCTAACCGTTTCATTTTTTTCTAATTTTAGCACACTTTACCAAAAATTACAAACCGAAACGACTGCATTTTAAATAAAAATTCTTTTATTTATTGCTTTACAGCATAATAAAAGCAAAAATCGTTTGACTTAAAAATTAGGTTATTGTAAAATACCTTTGGATAAAAACTAAAGGACGGCTTAAAAATGGAAGAAAAGAAAAGCGCTGTTACTATGGAAAAACTCGTTAACCTTTGCAAAGGCAGAGGTATTATTTACCCCGGTAGTGAAATCTACGGCGGTATGGGAAACACTTGGGACTACGGCCCAGTAGGCGTTGAAGTTAAAAATAACATCAAACGCGCTTGGTGGAAGCGTTTCGTTCAAGAAAGCGATAACTCTTTTGGCGTTGACGCGGCTATTTTAATGAATCCAAGAGTTTGGGACGCAAGTGGACACACCGCAAGTTTTTCAGACCCTAAAATGGATTGTAAAGAATGTAAATCTCGCCACCGTGCAGATAACCTTATTGAAAACCACTCTAAAGGCAAGGTTAACCCCGACACAATGACGCAAGAAGAAATGCAAGCCTATATCAATGAGCACCAAGTTCATTGCCCTAACTGTGGTAAGTTTAACTGGACACCTATTAGAAACTTTAACCTTATGTTCCAAACTTCAAGGGGTGTTACTGACGAATCTACCAACACCATTTACCTTCGCCCAGAAACTGCGCAAGGCGAATTTGTTAACTTTAACAATGTTCAAAGAACTGCTCGCGCAAAAGTGCCTTTCGGTATTGCTCAAATAGGTAAAGCATTTAGAAACGAAATCACCCCCGGTAACTTCATTTTTAGAACGATTGAGTTTGAACAAATGGAACATCAATGGTTCTGCAAAGAAGGAACTGATGTTACCTATTACGAAGACTTTAAGAAAAAGGCTTGGGATTTCTTAACCGATTTAGGTTTTAACCCCGAACATTTAAGATTTAAAGACCACGATAAACTTGCTCACTATGCTAAATCGGCTTGTGATATTCAATACCTATTCCCTATCGGTTGGTCAGAACTTAACGGTATTCATAATAGAACTAATTACGATTTATCTCGCCACGAAGAATATTCTGGTAAGAGTATGCAATATACCGACCCTGTTACTAACGAAAGATACACACCTTATGTTGTTGAATACTCAATCGGCGCAGATAGGCTTATGCTTGCAGTTTTAAGCGAAGCATACGATGAAGAAAAACTTGAAAACGGCGAAACCAGAGTGGTTATGCACTTCCACCCTGCTGTTGCTGCTTACAAGGTTGCTGTTCTTCCCTTACAAAAAAATCTTTCTGAAAAGGCCAAGGCTATTTACAACTCACTTCGTAAAAACTTTATGTGTTGCTATGACGAAACTGGTTCAATCGGTAAACGCTATCGCCGTCAAGATGAAATAGGAACACCTTATTGCATCACTATTGACTTTGATACCTTGGAAAACGACACCGTTACTTTGCGTGATAGAGACAGTATGACTCAAATTAGGTTGCCTATTAGCGAAGTGGCTGAATATGTTGAAAAGAAAATTAAGTTTTAATTTAAGTTAAAATAAAAAAACGCTTGCGATTTGCAAGCGTTTTTTGTTTTGATTTTTTCTAAAAATTATTCAGTTCTTAAAGCAACAACTGGGTCTTTTTTAGATGCGCTTCTTGATGGAATTATTCCACTAATTAATGTTAATAGCATACTTATTACTACTAAAATTACCGCCGCCCCTATAGGCAAGGTTGCCTTTAATGTTGCAAGACCTGTTAGCGCGCGTAATATTATATTTATAGGTATGCATAGTAGGTATGTTACAAGCACGCCTATCATACCAGATGAAAAACCTATTATTATGGTTTCGGCATTGAACATACTTGAAACATCTTTTTTAGATGCGCCTATCGCCCTTAACACACCTATTTCTTTGGTGCGCTCTTGAACAGATATCAAGGTTATTACGCCTATCATTATAGAAGATACTATTAATGATATGGCTACAAATGCTATCAATACATATGTTACTGCGTCTATTATTTGGGTTACAGAACCCATCAATAAGCCAACATAATCGGTATATTTTATCTTTTTGGTTTCTTCTACGCTATCGTTATATGATGTTATGCAATTTTCAATAACTTCTTTATCGTCAAAAGTAGTTGCGTAAATGTTTATAGCGTGTGGAGTTGCAAGGTCAACTGCGCCAAAGGTTTTTAGGTTGTTTTCTAAACTTCCATCGCTAAACACCATTACTTCATCATAGTATAGCGCGCATTGAGTTGCCGTGTAAGTTGGCAACGCGCTTTCAAGCATTTGAACCTTTTGGGTTTCGGTAAGTGATGCAAGCGAACTTTCAACATGCATTGCATATTGCATTTTTATTTGCTCTTGTAATAGTGGGGTTATAAGTGCCTTTAATTCATCTTCGCTCATATTAGATAGGTATTCTTTAATTTGAGCAGGGTCTAAACCAGATTCTATTGCAAGCGCGTTTGCTATGTCGTTTTCAAGAGCATCTCTATCGCCATAACTTGAAAGCACACTTTCAGTTTGTGCGTTAAGTTGGTCTTTTGGCATTACTGATGATACCTTAACAAACATCTCTGCCTTTTCGCTATCGGTTAAGCCGTTTACATAGCCAAGGAAAGCCGTTTGCTTTTCTTCTTCTGTTAAACTGCCTGTGTTTGACTTAAAGGGCAAGCCTGTTAATACATCAATAGTTGGGTTAGCAAGTTGAGCTTGAACTACTGGCGATTTGTGGGCTTCGGTTATGATATATTCGGTTAGTTCGTGGGTATAACCTATCGCGCCCGAAAGCATAGGACTATCGGTGGTTTCTTTGGGGCGAATTATTCCCTTTACCTTTATATCTATGCCGTTTTCGTATAGCACATTTAAGCCACTTTCGTTCTTAGAAAAATCTACGAATACTCCACCCACTTCTTTATAACAATCGGCAGGTAGTATTGTGCGATATGTTCTTGAACATATTTCTTCATAACTCCACTTATTTTGCTCTAAATCAAGTTCTTTGCCAGAAATTGCCGCATCCATTATCTCATCAATTTCGGCTTGACTTATTAAGCCTAAGGCATATAAAGTTAGGTCGTCAAGTTCGTGATTTTTGTTTAATACAAGCACCACTTCGTTGTGGTCATTCGGCCAGTCGCCATAAACCACTTCGTATTGGTCTTTTATCATTTTATTTACAGGTTCACCGTTGTTGCCTTTGAGTAGTTCTTGCCAAGTTCCTGAACTCATAGTGTTTATCATTAGATTGCCCATTGATGAGCCACCTTCTTCGTTTGAGCCTGCACTTCCATTTGCTAGCGTTCCACTAATATACTCAGCAATCATCTTTGCCATCACTTCGTTGGCATCAGACTTAATTACCTTTCCATCTATATTTTTGGTATAGATAAGTGGGTTCATATCGTAAGTATATTGCAATCCACTTACTGATTTAGATAGCGTTGAGCCTTCTTTTGCTATTTCGGCATCTAAATAACTCTTAAAGGATTTAAGGTCATTTTCACCCGTTTTAGATTTTACTAATGCATTTACAAGTTCGCCTATTATGGTTTTATTATATACGGCATCTTTTCCGTGTTCGTTTTCATCCCCACCCGCGCTCATAAATGTTTCCATAAGCGTTGTAAGGTCAGAACTTGTAGACTGTATGGTTAAGGGGTATGAAGCAAGTGTGCTTTCTTGGACATGATTTATATACCCCGTTGTGCCTTGCGATACGGCAAGGATTAACGCAATACCTATTAT
>JAFTSI010000008.1 GCA_017467345.1 Clostridia bacterium | reverse complement strand
CTCGATAAACAAAAGCACTAAGGTGGAATGAGTTCTTTCCAAGCCTTTACCACGGCAGTTGCCGCGCAAGTAGTAACGGTTTATATCGTAGGCGCGTGCGGTGCAATTTTAGCCGGTGGCCCAGGTGCAATATTCTGGATGTGGCTTATCGCTTTTTTTGGTATGGCAACAATCTATGCCGAAGCCGTTTTAGCACAAAAAACCCGTAAGGTTAACGAAGATGGTAGCATTTCTGGTGGCCCAGTATATTACATCAAGCAAGCATTTAAGGGTAAGTTTGGTAAGTTCTTGGCAGGCTTTTTTGCAGTAGCCGTAATTATCGCTTTGGGCTTTATAGGCACAATGGTTCAATCAAACGCAATTAGTGGCGCAGTTTCAACTGCAACTGGTAGTGATGCTTGGTGGATAGGCTTAATAGTAGGTATTGTTTTGGTAGCCGTTGCAGGTATTATCTTTATAGGTGGCGCAAAACGCGTTGCAACAGTAACCGAAAAAATAGTGCCCATTATGGCTATCATTTATTTGCTTGGTGGTTTAGTAATCCTTTGCGTAAGAATCACAGCAATCCCCGAAGCAATCGGTATGATATTTAAATTCGCTTTCACCCCAAGCGCAGTTATCGGTGGTGGAATAGGCGTAGCCATTAAAACGGCAGTAAGTATGGGCGCAAAGCGTGGCTTATTCTCAAACGAAGCAGGTATGGGTTCAACCCCACACGCACACGCTCAAGCAAATGTAAAAACTGCTCACGAACAAGGCTGTTCTGCAATGATAGGTGTATTTTTTGATACCTTTGTTGTGCTCACTATGACTGCTTTAATTTTAATCTCTTGCCTATACGCAGGTAACGGCTCAGTTTTCGGTGCAAGTCAATCGGCAATCGCAAACGGCGCAAGTATGGAAGGTGTTCAAACTGCAATTTCTGGCATAGGTATTAATAAAAACAATGCCATTTCAATGTCTATCGCAAGCCTTTTTGCTGATGCAAGTTTGGGCGCGCAAATCGGCTCAATTTTCGTGGCAATTTGCTTAACCTTCTTTGCTTTCTCAACTGTAATTAGTTGGAACTTATTCGGTAGAATTAACTTTGAATACCTATTCGGCAAAAAGTCAATTATTGTTTATTCAATAATCGCATTAATTTTCATACTTTTAGGCTCACTTGCAAGTAGCGATTTAGTTTGGGAACTTAGCGACTTTGTAAACTATTTAATGGTTATACCAAACGCATTAGCATTATTCGTGCTATCAAAAATGGTGGTAACTGAACTTAAAGAAAACGGCAAAAAATCTTTCAAAGACACACCCAACACCCCCTTAACCGAACTAAATAGCGAAAGCGAAAATAATTAGAAAAAATCTAAACATTAAATCGCCCCGTTTTCTCAAACGGGGCGATTGTTTTTTAAAATTCGCTATTGACACCACTACTTAATAGTGTTATAATTTAATAACTTATATATGAAATATATAAATCTCAAAAATAAAGGAGATAGATATGGCTAAAAGAAAGAGTTTGTTAATCAGTTTGTTTTTAGCGTTCTTTGCTTGTATGGCAATGTTTTTTTCAACGCTATTCACAAGCAAACAAGCCGATGCTGCAACCTACACACTTAATGTAGTTTCAAATTCTCTTAACCAAAACTACTTGTCGCACTGGCAAAATGGTCAAAATAGTTACGGCTATGGCGAAAGTGGAACTAACGGTGGAACTTGGGCTGTTGGCTACGGTGATGTAATTGATAGTGGCACGGTAAACGGTGCCGATACCTATTCGTTTACCGCTTTAACTAAAAACACTACTGAAGATGCTAATGATAAAGCAAGATATTCGTATACCTATGCACATAAAATGCAATGGGGTCACGAACTTTTAACCAGAAACTATACATACAACCCCACGCAAACCCTTCTTACTTGGACGGCAAAGGGCAACGGCCATGTATCTTTCAACGGTTTGTTCTCAAAGGCAAACACCGATAAAGGCACACTTGCTAAAACCCAAAACGGTTTAAGCGAAAATCTTAATATACCAGGTAGTTTTGCATCTTGTAATTGGGTAAATGGAGATTCGTATACCATTTCAATCAGCGTAGTTAAACCTATAGGTCATAACGGCAACCCATCTGTAGTTACCATTGCAAGCGCAACCTACACAAGCGAATATGTTTACCTTGTTCCCGAAAGCGATATTTGGGTAGAAGCGAACGATGTAGTAGTATTCGGCTTAAAGTGTAATACCCTTTCTTCAGGTCAAAGTGAGTGGGACACTAACACTATGTTTTTGCTTGACGCAACTTTCACCGAAGAACAATTACCAGGAACTTATAAGCAACTCTACTCTGTAACGGGTGGAACTGCTTGGTCTTCTTACAATCACTATTTTAGTAGAAGTATCGTAGCAGGCGAAGGTCCATTTAACTGGGTAGAAAAATCAAACTTCTTAACTGGTCACTCCAGCACCATTTATATGAATCTTCCCGTGACCACTTGGAAAGATAGTTTTGCTTCTTACGCATTATGGGTAGAACTTCCTGCAACCACAAGCGATTTAGTGTTCACTCCTAAATATTATGATGGTTCAGTAGGTCAAACAAGAACGCTTACCAAAGGAACATTAGTTCACGCGTTTGATGAAAGTGGCACATATAAAAACTTCTATGTAGATGCAAACACCATCAATATGGGAAAAACTGGCTTTAAGGGTTGGATAGTATTCCCAATAGAGTTTGCAAGGGCAAATATCGTTGACCCAAGCGACTATTTTACTTTTGAATTCGCCGCAGGCGCACCAAGTGTAAACAACATTAAGTTTGGTGGCTTTGGTGTGTTCTACGATATGGCAGAGTTCTTGTATGCATACGCACCTTTAGCCGCAGATACATACTATTCAAATATGATTGATACCTATGTTACTAAAACTAACGCGTTAACTGCATCATCAACCTTCCAAACCGAAAAGAAAGCCGAAATCGTTTCTTGGCTTAACGGCTTAAAGAGTGGTATGAGTGCTCAAACAAACGCAGAAAAAATTGTTTGGACCAAAACCTTAAACGAAGATTATATTAACGAACTTGCCGAATACCAAGCGCAATTCGTTTTAGAAGGCGACCCAATCAACTCTATATTTATCACCAGTGATACGCATATGACTGCAAGTGCCGATGGCAAAACCTTAATGACTTCTGCACTTCGCGATATGACTGCTTTACAAAAAGAAAAGAATGTAAATGCAATCGCGCTTATGAACCTTGGCGACCTTTCTCAATGGGGCTTAGATGCCGATTATGCAATTACTGGCGATTATAACGACTTAGACGATTATTATACTTGGACTGCAAGCAACTACCTAAGCGATTTAAGTGGCAACAGAGTTCCTTACCTTAATGTATTAGGTAACCACGATGTTCGTGGTAACATTGATGTCGTTCAAGAAGCAAACTACACTAAAGCGGCCGATTACTATAAGGCTACTGACGAAATACTTAAAGCAAGCACTTCAAAGAGTAGCAACGGTATGAACTTTAGTTATCAAATCAACGGCTATACTTTCATAATGCTTAACACGGCAGAATATCAATGGGATAACTGTATGTTATATGAAAACGATTTAGTATGGTTAGAAAGCGAACTTGAAAAAGTAGAAGAAGGTAAACCTTGCTTTATATTAGTTCACCAACCCGTTCATTTGATTTATAGCACAAGAGATGGCTCATCAGTATCTGGATATGGTTTCCAAGATATAATTAACAAGTTCTCAAATGTTGTGGTGTTAAGTGGCCACGCGCACGATTCTTTCGGCACGGATAAAGCGCTTATTCAATACGCAGAAAGTGGTTCAGTATATGTAAATATGCCATCACTTTACTACAACTACTACACTCCATATAACAATGAATATGGCGACGGAGTTTGCCAATACTACTATATGGAAATATACGAAAACGGTATCGTATTAAAGGGCAGAGATTTTGGTATTGATAAATATGTTCCAGAAGCAACGGTAGCATTTGCAAGAACTTCTACCGTAGCGTTTGAAGATTATGATGGAACTGCTATTGATAGTAAAACTTACGAATGGGGCGCAACGCCTATTGCACCTGCAAACCCATCAAGACCTGCAACTTCAACTATGACCTACACCTTTAATGGTTGGGATAGCGCAGTTTCAACAGTAAAGGGCGCAAAAGTTTATACTGCAACCTACACCGAAACTCCTATCACATACGCAGTAACTGTAACTAACGATACTAATAAGGGCGATATAACTGGTGTTGCAACGCAGTCTTATAACGCAGGCACGGCACTTAATATTACAATAACCCCAAAACTTGGCTATGAAATTAAGAGTGTAACTTGGAACGGTAATAGCGAAACTGTAACTGCAACGGGTATGACCCTAAATAAAACTGTAAACTCTATTTGCACATTAGTTGTTGAGTATGAGGCAACAGTTAACACCTATAACCTAACAATAACCAACAACAATGCCCAAGGCACTGTTAGTGGTGTAACGGCAGGCGAATATGCAGATGGCACTTCGTTTAATATCACCGTAACCCCCGAAACTGGCTACAAAATTAGTTCGGTAACTTGGGGAAGTGATAGCATAACCGTATCTAACGCATTAGGATTTAGTTTCAGTAAAACTGTTACTGCCGAAACAGAATTAATTGTTGCATACGAAAAAATTGATTATGAAGTAACTATTATCGCGCCAGATGCTACTATTAGTGGTGGAAACACCTATCAAGTTGCACACGGCGAAACTTTAACCTTTACAGTAACTCCTACTGTTAACTATCAAATCACTTCTATTTTAGTAAACGGAGTAGAAAGCATTAGCACCGTTCTTAGTGGAAATACTGTTACTATTCAAAATGTAACTAGTGAAACCACCATTGAAATCGCTTGCGAAATGCCTTCGTATACTGTAACTGTTAATGTTCAAAACGGCTCTGTAAACGGATTAAATAGTTTACAAATCGTTCACGGACAAAATTCAAGTTTCAATATAACTCCTACCATAGGTTATGAGTTTAGTTATGCCGAAGTTAACGGCGTAAGAAACGACGCAATTTTCTCTGCAGGTAGTAGTTATGATGTTGTTACGATTAACGGTGTAACTCAAGAAACTACAATCAATGTATATTATGTAATTAAAACTTTCCAAGTATCAATCAGCGTAACAGGCGCAACCGTAACTGGCAACGCAACTGCAACTGTAAACTATGGCGAATCGGCAACCTTTACAGTAACTCCTACCGCAGGCTACGAATTATATTCGTTAACAGTAAACGGAGCAGATAACCTTAGCGCATACGATAGCGGAAGTGTTACTATTACAAATATCACTTCTACAACTGCAATCGTAGTAGTGTTTACCGACCCATATGTAGCGCCCACCGAATATACCGTAACATTACAAGCAACAGGCGCAACCATTAACGGCAATGCTACCATTTCGGTTATTGAAGGTAATAGCGCAATATTTACAGTTACACCAAACACAAACTATATACTCACTTCGCTTACTGTAAACGGTGTTGATAGCCTTAGCGCATACAATAACGGAATAATCACCGTTGAAAATATAACTGCTGATACTGAAATAGTAATAACCTTTACTTCTACTTCGGGCGAGCCAAGTGAACCTTCTGACCCAGTAATTCCTGAACCCCCAGTAACTACTTATAAGGTAACCTTAAAGTATGATAAAACTATGGGTGTTGTTGATGGAATTGCAAACGGCAATTACGAAAAGGGCAAGATTGATGTAACCATCACCGCGTTTGACGGATACAAGATTAAATCTGTTACCGTAAACGGTAAAGAGATTGAAATTGAAGATGATACGCTTTTAACCTTTGAACTTAACATCACCAAGAAAACTACTGTTGAAATAGAGTTTGAGGGTGGCGAAGGCGGAATGGCTTGCTTAAATAGCCTTAACACAGTTGCGCCCGTAGGCGTAGCATTATTAGTATTCGCAAGCGCAATGCTAATAGTAAAATCAAAAAAAGAAAACTAATCTAATAAAAGTTTTACCCCCACTTCCTTAAAAGTGGGGGTTTTTATTTTGTTTAAAAAGAAAGTGGTAAAAACGATTGACTGGTTTAAAAATAATTGATATAATAAACTTGTTAAGTAAATAAGGTTTTTTGCGACTGACGGATAAGCGTGGGTGTAACCACGAGGGAGCAAGAAACTTATAAGCCGACCGTCTGGGCACACAAAACTTTTGCAAAAGTTTTGCGTGCTTTTTTGTTTACTTAAAAATATTTTTTTAAGGAGAGTTTTTATGAACTACAAATCAGACATTGAAATTGCTCAAAGTTGCACCCCCGAACACATTTTGGATATTGCTAAAAAGGCAGGGGTTGACAATAAGTATATTGAACAATATGGCAACTACAAAGCCAAAATTGACTTAAAACTTATTGAAGAAAGCAAAAACGAAAACGGCAAACTTATTTTAGTTACTGCAATCACGCCCACCCCAGCAGGTGAAGGCAAAACAACAACTACTATCGGTTTAGCAGATGGCCTTAAACTCATAGGCAAAAATGTAACTGTTGCTTTAAGAGAACCATCTTTAGGCCCAGTATTTGGTGTTAAAGGTGGCGCAGCAGGTGGTGGATATGCTCAAGTTATTCCTATGGAAGACATTAACTTGCACTTTACTGGCGATTTCCACGCAATCGGCGCTGCAAACAACCTTTTAGCAGCAATGCTTGATAACCATATTCAACAAGGCAACGCGCTTAATATTGATGTAAAGAAAATCACTTGGAAAAGATGTGTTGATATGAACGACCGTCAACTCCGTTTCGTTATTGACGGATTAGGTGGCAAGCCAAACGGTGTTCCAAGAGAAGATGGATTTGACATTACCGTTGCAAGCGAAATTATGGCAGTATTATGCTTAGCAACTTCTATTAGCGACTTAAAGGCAAGGCTTGCAAGAATTATCGTTGGCTACACCTTTGATGATAAGCCCGTAACTGCAGGCGACTTAAAGGCTCAAGGCGCAATGACTGCATTACTTAAAGATGCATTAAAACCAAACCTTGTTCAAACCTTAGAAGGCACTCCTGCATTTGTTCACGGTGGACCTTTCGCAAATATCGCACACGGTTGTAACTCTGTTGTAGCAACCAAAATGGCTATGAAAATGGGCGACTACACCGTTACCGAAGCAGGCTTTGGTGCAGACCTTGGCGCAGAAAAGTTCCTTGACATTAAATGCCGTATGGCAGGCTTAAAACCAGACGCAGTTGTTGTAGTTGCAACAGTTCGCGCGTTAAAGATGCACGGTGGCCTTGCAAAAACCGAACTTGGCACCGAAAACCTTACTGCGCTTGAAAAGGGTATTCCAAACCTTCTTCGCCATGTAGGTAATATGAAAAATGTATATAAAATCCCTTGCGTTGTAGCAGTTAACCGTTTCCCAACCGATACCGATAAGGAAATTGAGTTCATTATCGCTAAATGCCGTGAACTTGGTGTTAACACCGTTTTATCTACCGTTTGGGCAGAAGGTGGAAAAGGCGGAGTTGAACTTGCAAAAGAAGTTGTAAGGCTTTGCGAAGAAGAAACTTCAAACTTCACTTTCAGTTATGAAGATGATTTATCTATTAAAGATAAAATTAATGCAGTAGTTCAAAAGGTATATGGTGGCAAGGGTGTAATCTTTACTGGCAACGCAAACAAGCAAATTGAAAGATTAACCGAACTTGGCTTTGATAAATGCCCAGTATGTATTGCAAAAACTCAATACAGTTTCTCTGATGACCCAACAAAACTTGGCGCACCAGAAAACTTTGATGTAACTGTAAGAAATGTAAAAATCTCTGCGGGCGCAGGCTTTATCGTAGTATTAACTGGCGACATAATGACTATGCCAGGCTTACCAAAAGTTCCCGCTGCTGAAAAGATTGATGTTTTACCTGATGGCAAAATCGTTGGCTTGTTCTAAACCAAAAAAATTAAAACCAAAAAGCACGCTTTAACTTAAAGCGTGCTTTTTTAATTTTTGATAATTATTAATAAAACATAATAAGAGTTTCTGCAAGCAAAACAACGGCAGAGGCAACCAAAGCCACCGTTATTAAGGATTTTCCTTTAATGCTTGTAATAACGGCTCCAACCGTTCCTAAAAGCCCCAAAATAACCTTTCCACCAGTTGAATAGAATATAAAGGGGAAAGTCATTGCCGAAAGCACGGCATAAGGGATATAGTATAGTAAACTTTTGATAAAGGTAGATTTAATTTTTTTACGGAAGAACACAAAAGGTATCATACGAATAAGGTATGTAACACCTGCCATAACGGCAACCATTAAAAGCATAGAGCCTATACTCATACATTATCCTCCTTTTCTTTAACTGGGAAAATTAGCGCAGTAACGCACGCCGAAATAAGCGCGCTTATAACATAACTAAGCCCTTGCGAAACGCCACTTAAAAAGGGAATAAAATAAAATGCACAACTAATCCCTGCGCTTAACGCAACTGCTAAAAGAACACCCTTACTTTTAATAGCAGGTGGAACGATAATAGCAATAAACATAGCATAAAGAGCAATGCCAAGGCAGGTGGTAAGTTCGGGTGTTAAAATATTGCCTGAAAGTGCGCCAAGTAGTGTGCCAGTAGCCCAACCTATATAAGGAAGTAGCATAAGCCCTGAAAAGTATTTTCTGCCGATACTACCCTTTTTAGAAGATGCAACGGCAAATATTTCATCAGTAACACCAAAAGCGCAAAATAGCCTTGTGGGTGTGTTAAAAGAACTATCTAACTTTTGTGTTAGTGTTAAACTCATTAAAAAGTAGCGCGCGTTAATAACAAGTTGAGTTAAAACAATTTCTGCAACCGTGCCAAGTGTGGCAATAACAGTTAAGCCTGCAAGTTGCCCTGCGCTTGTAAGGTTAGTCATAGAAATCAATACAGAAATAAAGTAGGGTATACCAAGCATAGATGCCGTAACCCCAAAGGCAAAAGAAACCGAAAGGTAGCCAAGACCTATCGGCAACCCGTCTTTAACGCCGTGTTTGAAAGTGTAAACTGATTTTTCCATACTAATACCTACTTTTCGGCTTTTAGTTTAGCATAAATGCATATTAAAAGGCAAACGATAAAAAAGGGTTTAGATTAAATTGCTAAAAAAAGCCCCCACTTTTAGTTCAAAAGTGGGGGCTAAAACTATTAAGTTAATTTATATTAGTTTTCTTTTTTGCTTTTAACAACAATGCCTAAGGTTGCAACAGTAAGTAATGCAATACCTATAGGAGCAATTGCAGTTAAGTTGCCAGAGCAACCTGCCACAGTTTGTTCAAACTCAACTTCAATGGTTATTGCCTTATTGATGATGAGTTCAAATTGCATCTTTGATGAGTTGGTAATTTCTTGCTCAACGCCATTTACCTTAACCGAAGCGATTTGGTAACCATTTTTAGCAGTAATCTTAACAGTTTGTTTAGAGCCTTTGGTGTATTTCTTGGTAGAAACACCTGAAACACTACCTTGTTCTTTATCATAGTTTACGGTAACTTGATATTTAGTAGTAGGCTCATCATTATCGCCATCATCTGGGGTAGTTGGGATTTCGGTAAAGGTAACTTCTACTACCGTGTCAGATGTGATATTAGCAATAGTAACAGTTCCGTTATTGTAAGCAGAGTTGTTTTCTACACCGTTTATGGTGAGTGAACTAAACTCATAATTAGCATTTGCTAAAACTGTAAAGGTTGCATTGTCGCCTTCAAATACAGTTATTGAAGATTCGCCAGAAACTGTGCCACCAGTTACGCTAACAGAAACTTGATAGGTGGTAGGTGGAACTTCTGCGAAAGTAATTTCAATGTTGGTATTTTCAGTAACATTAGTAATAGTAACAGTTCCGTTATCATAAGCCGAAATAGCGCTTATTCCGTTAACAGTTAAACCTGATAAGGTGTAGCCCGTGTTAGGAACAACTGTAAATGTAGCATTTGCGCCGTGGTTTACAGTAAGTGTTGTATTACCACTTATGCTTGCACCAGTTGCATTAATAGTTACGCTATAAGTTTTAATAACGAATACTATATCAATAGTGGTAATTTCAGTAACATTAGTAATAGTAACCGTTCCGTTATTATAAGCCGAAGTGTTGCTCGTGCCGTTTACTGTAAGAGTAGAAAGTTCATAGCCATTATTAGCAGTTACAGTAAAGGTTGCGTTTTCACCGTGGTTGATAGTTAATGTTGCGCTTCCACTAACGGTAGCACCAACTGCATTAATAGTAACGGTGTAAGTTTTAACAACGAAAACAACTTCAACGGTAGTGGTTGCAGTAACACCTGTAATGGTAACAGTTCCGTTAGAGTAAACTGCATTGTTAATTGTGCCATTAACCTTTGCTTGAGAGAAGGTGTAGCCATTAAAAGCATTTACAGTAAAGGTTGCATTGCCACCTTCAACAACAGTAACAGTAGCATTACCAGTAATAGTTCCGTTCGTTGCGCTAATAGAAACTTCATAGGTAACAGGTGGGATTTCGCTAAACTCAACAACTACGGTAGTGTTAGCAGTAACACCAGTAATAGTAACCGTTCCGTTAGAGTAAGCCGATAAGTTATCAGAGCCGTTGATTTTTAACGAAGAAATTGTATAGCCACTATTAGGAGTAACTGTAAAGGTTGCATTATCACCGTGGTTTACGGTAACGGTAGCATTGCCAGTAACTGAACCACCAGTTGCGCTAATAGATACGCTATAAGTTTTAATAGTAAATACAACATTAATGGTAGTAGTTTTGGTAACGTTCGTTATGGTAACTTTGCCGTTAGCATAAGCACTAAGCATTGCTTCGCCATTTACGGTAAGAGAAGAAAGTTCATATCCTTCATTAACGGTTAGGTTAAACACCGCGTTAGAGCCGTGGTTGATAGTAACATTTGCGTTTCCACTAATAGTAGCGCCTTCTGCATTAATTGAAACGCTATAAGTTTTAATAACGAATTCAATGCTAATAGTAGTATTTTTAGTAACGTTAGAGATAGTAACAGTTCCGTTATTATAAACTGCATTATTAACTGTTCCATTTACCGTTGCTTTAGAGAAGGTATAGCCATCAAAAGCATTTACGGTAAATACAGCATTGTTGCCTTCAACAACAGTAACGGTAGCATTACCAGTAATAGTTCCGTTAGTTGAGCTAATAGAAACTTCATAGGTAACAGGTGGGATTTCGCTAAACTCAACAACTACGGTAGTGTTAGCAGTAACACCAGTAATAGTAACCGTTCCGTTAGAGTAAGCCGATAAGTTATCAGCGCCGTTAATTTTCAATGAAGAAATTGCATAACCACTATTAGGAGTAACGGTAAAGGTTGCGTTAGCACCGTGGTTTACGGTTTTTGTAGAATTGCCAGTAACTGAACCACCAGTTACACTAATAGAAACACTATAAGTTTTAATAACAAACACTACATCAATAGTAGTTTCTTCAGTAATACCCGTAATTGTAATAGTTCCGTTAGAGTATGCGCTAAGCATATCGTTTCCGTTTACGGTGAGTGAAGAAATAATGTAGTTTGCATTAGGAGTAATAGTAAATGTAGCCGTGCCGTTATGGTTTACGCTAATAGTAGTGTTTCCACTTACAGTAGCGCCATCTGCGTTAATAGTAACATTGTATGATTTAATAGTGTACACTACTTCAATCGTTGCATTAGCAGTAACATTAGCAAGGGTAATAGTTCCATCAGAGTAAACTGCGTTGTTTTCTACACCGTTTACTAAAACTTTACTAAACTCATAACCTGCATTTGCGCTTGTAGTGATAGTAGCCGTGCCGTTATAATCAACGGTAATGCTGTTTTGGTTAACCAAGCCGTTAGTTGCGCTTGCAGTTACGGTAAAGGTTTTAATGGTGTAAACTACTTCAATGGTAGTAGTGTCGGTAATGTTAGTAAGTGTAACAGTTCCATCACTATAAATAGAATTGTTAGCCACACCGTTTACCAAAACTTCGCTAAACTCATAACCAGTATCAGCGCTTGTTGTAAAGGTTACAGAACCACCATTTGCAACTTGCGCGCTTTCTTGACTAACTGTTCCGTTTGTTGCGCTAATAGTAACGGTATAGTTTTCGCTAATAGGTGCGTTGGTAAATGGAACAACAGGCACGCCATATTGATTGTAAATAAACTTATCTGCATCAGAGTAAGTATTTTCAATAGCGTATGAAACATACTTAAAGTTAGCAATTTGAGTTGCGCTAAATCCTGCGTCTGCAAGGTTGATATGTATTTCGTTATTGCTTACCCAATACTTGCCCGAAGTAACCCAAGTTCCTGTGCTTAACTTGCTGCCAGAAGTAAAGGTAATTTTATCGGTAGAGAAGTAAAGTGAAACGTTGTTTCCACCGGTAGGTGCATAAGTGTCTGGGTTTTGAGCGATTGAAAGGGAAGTAACATTTGAGAATTTAAGTCTAAGAACGTTGCCATCCTTTAATACTGAAGTGATTTGTGGCGCTTCGCCCCAAACTCCACTTCCAGCGTAGGTTTGACCATAAATCTTTTCTAATGCTAAAGCAACTGCTCTTTCGTTGAGTTGCATTTTATCGGTGGGGTGAATATTGCAGTAATCACCAGTATCAATGCCGTTTACTAAATGAATATTTTCATCTTCGTTAGCAAGTTGTGTGTGAAGGTCACGCATAGGTTGCCAGTAGCAATCAGCATAGTGTCCGTAGAATTGTGGTAATTGATAAATGAATACGGGAAGTTCCATATCATTTTGTTCAGCCCTGTAAGTATTGAATAATGCCTTACAAGCGCCAACATAGTTAGCCGCTGCTGAAATATCGTAAATATCACTTTCGCCTTGATACCAAAGTATACCTGCATAGGTATATCTACCCATAGGCACGGTCATTGAATTATAAAGTGTGCCGATTGCAGAGTCGCTAACACCAGGCATACCTTCGGCTGCCGCTTCAGGTGAAAGCCATTGTCTAACCCTTGTTCCACCCTTAGCATTTACAACCACACCAACAGGAACACCAAGTTTTGCTTGAAGTTGAGTAGCAAATGCAACCGCCGTGAAACTTACTTGTTCTAAGGTGTTGTAAGTAGTGTCGCTTGCCAATCCATCAAAATCGGCAGTGGTGGGGCAAAGCCAAGTATTCCAAGTGATTCTTGATTCGGTTGAATCACCCCATTTTTGCATATAGAAACGAAGTTGACTTGCGTTGTTTTTATAAGCCGCAAGTTGTGATTTTATGGTTGGGTTGCCGTTATACTTTGCTTTTTCTTGACTTGCGTCAATACTTTCCATAGTAGTAGCAGCGCCACTCTTAATTTGTGCTTCGTAATATACGAATTCGTAAAGTGGGTAACCCATATTTGATTGACCAATACCAAGGAACACTTCACCAACTAAAACATTAGTGTAAGTTTTGGTAGCGCCAGCAGTTGCAACGGTTAAAGTTTGACCAGTTGCGTTTGCTTGCATAGGGTCTAAGTAAATAGAGAAGTTACCACTTGCATCAGAAGTTCCAGTTTTAACTTGGCCGTTAAATGAAACTGTAACTTGCTTATTAGCGCCGGTAACACCGTATATTTCAACAGGTTTATTTCTTTGCAAAATCATATTGTTTGCAAAAACTTGTTGGTCCATAGAAATTAAAGTATCGTTCATTTCTTTTTGAGCAATGTCGTAAGCGGCAATTGCCTCCATTTCAGTAGCGTCAATAACACCACTATAAACACGGAAATCATCTAATAATGGTGAATAGTTGCTATTATTTTCTCCACTGATGTGGTTAGCAAGTGAACCGCCTGTCGTGGTTGCTTGACCGCCAAGGGTAAATGTGTAAGTAGCATTTCCACCAAAGGCAATAGCCGTAGTTGAACGCGAAACATTTATTGCATAACTTGAATCGCCATCTTTAGTAGCAATAACAGTCCAAGTTAAATCGCTTGCGTTGTAAAGAATATGCACACGATACCAAGCCTCGGTTGCGCTAAACATACCACCAACATAACTTACGCTATCAGTTCCAGAATGTGCACCCTTAACACCACCGTAGTGCCAAGCAAGTGATGCACAACCTGTGTCGTAACCGTTGGTGTTCATAATCCAGTTACCGCCACCAGAGTTAGAAGTAGTGAATATTCTAAAACTTAACGAATAACTTTCAGTAAGGCTATCAGAAAAGTCGTTTGCTGCGTAAAGGAAACCACTTGTGCCAAAGTTAACTGCACGGTTATTTGCGTCGTAAGTTGCACCGCTATTAGTTAAATTATAGCCGTTGCCAGAACTATCTTTACCAAGGTTAGTAGAATCGTTAAATTCATATTGAGCAACCTTAGTGTAGGTAGAAGTAACGGCAGTTCCACCACCAGTAGCATCATATTCAGCAATTGCAGCCATTTCGGTTGCATCAATAACACCGCTATAAACACGGAAATCACTAATAAGTGGGGTAGTGCATCCGTCTGCACTAATGTGGCAATCAACAGCGCCACCAGAAGTGTTTGCTTGTGCGCCAAGTGTAAAGGTGTAAGTAGCGTCGCCACCGAAAGAAATTGCAGAAGTAGTAAGGGTTACATTAGTAGAAGGCTCAGTCCCGCCATCTTTATATGCAATCGCAGTCCAAGTAAGGTTGGTATTGTCGTAAAGAACATGCACGCGATACCAAGCCGCAGTTGAACTGAACATACCAACATAGCCTGCAGTTGAACCGTTAGTTCCTATGCCAGTAACACCAGAACCACGAATTCCACCCCAGTCCCAGTTAATTGATGCGCCACCATTATAACCGCAGGTGCTCATAATCCAGTTACCACCACCGCTATTTGAAGTGGTGTAAATCCTAAAACTCATTGAATAACTTCCAAGAATTTGGTCCGAAAAGTCGTTCGTTGCGTAAAGGAAACCTGCCGAGCCAAAGTTAACCGCACGGTTAGTTGAATCGTAGGTCGCACCACTATTAGTCAAGTTAAATCCGTTAACCGAACTATCTTTACCAATGTTGGTAGAATCGTTAAACTCGTAATGGGCAACTTTTGAATAAGTTCCGTCTGCGCTTGAGAACGCTGCTTTGGTAGGCTTAAATCCATTAAAACCAAACGCAAAGCAAATGCAGGTTACGAGTGAAAGGCAAGCGATAATAAGTGCTTTTCTCAAAGAAAATCTTTTCGCTAAATCTTTCATATAAATTACCTCCTGTAAATAGATACTTAAGAAAAAGATATTAATAATTAATATCTTATAACATTATATATTATTAAACTAATAATGTCAATACCCAATTTTTCAAAACTTTGTCGCGAAAAAGCAAATAAAAAAGCAGTTATCTCTTGATAACTGCTTTTAATTTTCAAAGTGGGGAAGTTCCATCTGCGCGCATTACTATGAAAAATCCTTAGATTACTAATTTTATAGTATGCCGACCAACGGCGCTATTAACAACCGTTTACCCTAATTTATGAACGACCAAAGGCTCTGTCATTTTATAAGCACCCACACTTCCAAACGGTGCTAACAGTGTAAAACTTTAAGGGAAGGCCTGCGATTTCCGATATAAACGGGTCGTGAATCCGATACCGATATTAGCATTTCGGCTATCTATTTTAAGAAACCACTTAACAAAACACCTTACGAACAATCGCAAGTTGTTTGTTTGGTGCCGAAGGCGGGACTTGAACCCGCACGGTATCGCTACCACTGGATTTTGAGTCCAGCGCGTCTGCCAATTTCACCACTTCGGCAAATTATTAAATTGTTCTTGCAATTGCCGTATATTTTTGGTATAATTTTGTAGATAATTATCTTATACTTGGCTTACAAGGTCGCTTTCGCTTTATGATAATAGCATAATTTAACTTATAAAGCAAGCGATTCACGGAGATTTTATGGAAAAATTAGTGCTTATTGATGGAAACAGTTTAATCAATAGGGCGTTTTATGCAATGCCTGTATTGACCACCAAAAATGGCGAATATACCAACGCAGTTTTTGGGTTTATGAACATGTTTTTTAAAATGCTTGCAGATGAAAAGCCCACTCATGTTGTGGTTGCTTTTGATGTGCATGCACCTACTTTCCGTCACGAAAAATATGCCGATTATAAGGGCACGCGTAAGCCTATGCCAGTTGAACTTCGCCCACAAATCCCACTGCTTAAAGAAGTGCTTAAACTTATGAACATTTGCACTATGGAAAGGGCAGGAATTGAGGCAGATGATATAATAGGCACAATCGCTAAAAACACCGATATTTTAACGGTTATTATTACTGGCGATAAAGATTCTTTTCAACTAGTAGATGAACAAACTGAAGTGCATTTTACTCGCCGTGGTTTAACCGATTTAGATATATATAATATATCTAATTTCAAAGAAAAAACCTTAATTTCGCCACACCAAGTTATTGACTTAAAGTCGCTTATGGGCGATTCGTCTGACAACATACCAGGTATTGCAGGCGTTGGCGAAAAAACTGCAAAATCTTTAATAAATGAGTATGGCAGTTTAGATGGTGTTTATGAGCATTTAGATGAATTTAAAGGCAAGTTAAAAGAAAAAATTGAACAGGGCAAAAACTCTGCTTATATGTCTTACGAACTTGCCACGATAAACACTAATTGCGATATTGATATTGACCTAAATAAAATGAAATTAAATCTTCCTTTTAGCGAAAGTGTTAAAAGAAAGTTTATTGATTTAGAGTTCCGTGCATTGTCGCAAAGAAACGAACTTTTTGGCGAAAGCGAAGAAAAAATAGAAGAGAAAGAACAAACTGTTTTAGAAAGTGCCGAAAAGAAAGTTTACACCGAATTAAATCTTCCTAACGAACTCTTTTTAGCGAAAGAAATATGTTTTGCACTCACCGAAAAAGAGTTATGTTTTTATGCAAACGGCATAGAGTATGCCATTAAATTAAAACTTGATTTAATAGATGACGGGGTAGAGTTATCAACTGCGCTCAAATATTTTATCAAAATATTTGAAAGTGAAAACACCCTTATACTATTTGATAAAAAAGCCACCAAAAAAATGCTATTAAACTATGCAAATATTAATCTATCTTGCAAGGTTGAAGATATTGCGCTTATGAAATATTTAGCCGATTTTGCAGGTGGCGAAGAAACGCTTGAACAGGTTATTGATTACTATAATTTTGATAAATCAACCCCTGCATATTCGGTGTATAAAGCGTATAATTTACTTGATAAAAAACTAAAAGAGCAAGACCTTATAAACATATATAAAAACGTAGAACTGCCACTTGCAGATGTGCTTTTTGATATGGAAAGCGCAGGCTTTAAGGTTGATATTTTGGCATTAACCGAAACTGGCAAAAAGTATGCAAGTGTTTTAAGGGATTTAGAAAGCGAAATATGTGAGTATGCAGGCGAAACATTTAATGTTAATTCGCCCAAGCAACTTGGCGTAATTTTATTTGAAAAACTTAAAATAGGCAAGGGGAAAAAGACCAAAACTGGCTACTCAACTAATGCCGAAGTTTTAGAAAGTTTAGAAAGCGCACACCCTATTGTTTCGCTAATTTTAAAATATAGAAAAATCCAAAAATTACAATCAACTTATATTGAAGGCATTAAACCACTTATTGATAGCAAAACAGGGCTTGTTCACACCACTTTCCATCAAACGGTAACGGCAACGGGTAGGCTTTCTTCTAAAGAGCCTAACCTTCAAAACATACCTGTTCGTGATGATGAGGGTAAAGAACTTCGCAAGTTCTTTGTGTCAAGGCACGAAAATGGTGTATTAATTAGCGCAGATTACTCTCAAATTGAACTTCGCTTGCTTGCCGCTTTTTCAAATACTGAGTCGCTTATTAAAGCCTTTAACGATGGCGAAGATGTTCACGCATCAACGGCATCAAAGGTGTTTAAGGTTGAAAAGGAAGAAGTTACTCCGCTTATGCGCAGAAACGCGAAGGCAGTAAACTTCGGTATCATTTACGGTATAAGCGAATATGGCTTAGCAAAAAACATTAAAACTACTGCGCAAGAAGCAAGGGCGTATATAAACTCATATTTTGAAGAGTTTCCTGAAGTTAAAAGGTATATGAACGAAAATGTCGCTTTCGCAAAGCAAACGGGGTATGCTAAAACCTTGCTTGGTAGAAGAAGATATATTCGCGAACTTTTAGCAGAGTCCACTGCGCTCCGTCAGTTTGGCGAAAGGGTGGCTATGAATATGCCATTGCAAGGCAGTAGTGCAGATATTATTAAGGTGGCAATGATAAATGTAGCAAAGCGCTTAAAAGAAGAAAACTTGCAAGCCATTTTAATATTGCAAGTTCACGACGAATTAATTGTTGATTGCCCAGAAACTGAAACGCAAGCAGTTAAGAAAATACTTAAAGAAGAAATGGAAAACGCAGTTAGCCTTTCGGTAAAACTCACGGTTGAAGTGTCGCAAGGTAAAAACTGGTTTGATGCTAAATAGGTAGAATATGAAAACTCTAAAAGTAGCAATAACGGGCGGTATAGGTAGTGGTAAAACAAGTGTGCTTGAAATACTTAAAGATAAAGGCTATCGCACCTTTAACTGTGATGAAAGCGCTAACAAAGCGCTTAAAGACCGCGCTGTAATAAAAAAAATTCGCAAACAATTTCCCTTTGCAGTTAAAGGGTTGCTATTCCCTAAAATTGACAAAAAGGCGCTTGCCGAAAGGGTGTTTAGTGATGAAAACGCGCGCAAGCATTTAGAAATGATAACTCATCCATACATAGTAAATGATGTCATTAAATGTGCCGAAAGGGTGGGTGGTGTTTCCTTTATTGAAGTGCCATTGCTTTTTGAGGGGGGCTATCAAAACCTTTTTGATAAAACTATTGTGGTGGTAAGGGATAAGGAAGAGCGAATTAAAAGCGTAATAGAGCGTTCAAACCTTTCGCGTGAAGAAACGCTTGCAAGAATGCGCGCCCAAGTTGATTATGATAAACTTGACCTATCGCCATATTTAGTTATTGAAAACACAGGCAACAAACAAAAACTTGACCAAATGGTTGAAGTTTGCCTAAAATCTTTACAAGTAGAATAAGGAGCAAAAATGGTTAATATTGACTATTTATACAACAAAGAATACGCCATAGAAAAGGTTGGCAAAGAAGCATTTTTTGAGAGCCCACTTGTAGATAAAAAATTATCTTATAAAGTTATTGAAAATGGATACATTTTGCCATTTATAAATATAGACGGTGGCGTTGCTAACGAAGATGGCTCTTATGTAGAGAACACAGGCTTGCACAACTATTTAGGTAGTGGCTATGAATTTGATAAATCCACCGCACAAGTATCTAACGAAACTGTTATATACATAGGTGAATTACATAATGTGTGGGGGCATAACATCACAGACTGCATAAGCAGATTTTGGTTTTTGTTTTCAAAGGAATATGAAGAAAAGTTCAAAGGTGTAAAAATTGTATTTAGTTCATATGCCGCATTTAGATTTTCTAATAATTTTAAAGAACTATTGGAACTTTTAGGGGTTAATTATTTAGAACTTGTTAGGGTAAATGAAATAACTAAATTTGATAAAATAATAATTCCAGATAGATGTTTTTTTAATGATGAAAAGGGCAAAAGATATTTTACAAAAGAATATAGAGAGTTAATAAATAAAATATCAAGTGAAGTAGAACCAAGCAAAGAAGAAAAATATGAAAAGATATATTTAACATGCACACATTTTTCAAAGAAACAAGTAGGTGAAGAAAAACTTGAAAGATTTTTTAAATCAAAAGGCTATGCTATAATAGCGCCAGAAGAATATACACTTAAAGAGCAACTTGCAATGTATAAGCGTTGTAAAAGCCTTGCCTCAACTGATGGCTCTGCTACTCATAACTCTTTATTTGTTAACGAAGGAACAGAAATTTTAACAATTCCAAGAGCATGGTTTTATACTGAGTATCAACTGGCTATAAATCATGTAAAAGAATTAAAAATATTTTATATTGATAGTAATTTATCCGTATTAATTCCAAAAGAAGAGTTCCGTTGGGTTGGTCCATTTTACTATTTTGTGAGCGAAAATCTTTTGAAATATTTCGGCGAAAATGATAAGCCTAAAAGATTTTGGAAAAAGCAACTTAAAGACTTTAAAGAGTATTATATGATAATCGCCAGCAAAAATGATAAAAATCGCGTGCCGACCCCTGTTCCTTATAAGGAAGTTGCAAAATATTACTTAGAAAAAGCCGGCATAAAGAAAATGCCCAAGCACTTTATAAATATTCGCAACAAATTTTATGCATTAAAGCGTAGGCTAAAAATCAAGTTTAAGAAAACATTTTTAAAGAAAAAAGTCTAAAATAAAAGCCCCGAAAAGTCGGGGCTTTTTTTATTCTGTGTAAGGCAACTATTTTACATACTTATCAATAATCACGCTAAGCCTATCAAGGTTTTCGCTATTATTTGCTGCAATTATCAACGAAGGCTTTTTAAGCGACGGAACAGTTTTATGCAAACTACAAATACTACCACCAGCCTCAGTTAAAATAACAATGCCTGCGCAGTAATCCCAAGGGAATACACGCATCTCAAAAAACAAATCGCACCTACCCATAGCAAGATAACATAGTTCTAAAGCGCAACTACCAAATCTCCTAAAATCGTTTGCTTGCATATATGTTTCAAAAATAATATCGTTACACGCCTTTGCTAAACTCTTGTTATATAAACTCATAGCCGTGCAAATTATTCCCTGCGAAAAGGGTTTATTTGAAACATTAATAGGGTTGCCGTTAAGAAATGCACCAAATCCTTTAACTGCGCTAAATAACTCATCTTGGTATGGGTTAAACACAACCCCTAAAACAGGCTCACCGTTTTTAACAAGCCCAACCGAAATGCAACAATCAGGAATGCCACGCGCATAGTTAGTTGTGCCATCAATGGGGTCAATAATCCAAACCCACTCTTTAAGGTCGTCGGCAAGATTTTCTTCTTCGCATAAAAACCCCGATTCAGGCACAAGCATAGCGAGATTATCAACTAAAAACCTTTGCACATTAAGGTCAGAAGTGGTAACAATATTCACATCAGTAGCCTTAACCGAAATCTTAAAAGATTCGCGCATAAGTGACGACGCTTTTTTAACAATAATCTTAACTTCATCAACAAGTTTAACTAAATCAATCATAATAAACCTCTAAATTAACCTTATTATACCAAACTTTTTATCTATATTCAATACCGAAAAGTGATAATATGCAAAAAATTACCCATACTTAAAGTATGCCAAAAACTCACCGATTAGCCGCGTCGCTAATCCCCCTAATTTTAATATTAATTGCAATACTAAATTGCACCCTTTATAGCACGGCAAACGCAACCCCACTAATGCCAGAATTAAGGGGCAACCAGTTTGTGCTAAGAGCAAAGTTTACCACCACCTACGAAAAATCAATTAACGAGCGAAAGCACAACATAAAACTTGCATCAAAATCCTTAAACAAAACTTTCATTGAAACTGGCGCAGAGTTTTCGTTTAATCAAACCGTTGGCGCAAGAACGGAAAAAAGGGGCTACAAACAGGCGAAAATCATATCTAACGGCAAGTTTATTGACGGAGTGGGCGGTGGAGTGTGCCAAGTATCTACAACCTTATATAACGCTCTTTTACTTGCCGACCTAAAAATAACTGAATACCACCCACACTCTTTAGAAGTGTCATATTGCGCACCGTCATTTGACGCAATGGTCAACTCTGGTGGGGCAGATTTGCGCTTTTATAACGATACAGGTATGCCTGTGTATATTTTAACAAGCGCAACCGATAGCGCGCTAACCATTAGTATATACGGCAAAAAAATGGACTATAAAATTGAAAGGAAAAGTGTAATCAAAAATTATTTAGACTATTTAGAGCCTGAAACTTTAATTGATGAAGCTGGCGAAGACCCAGAACTCTACGAAGGCGAAACACAAATTTTAAATTACGGCAAGCGTGGATTAAAAAGCGAAGGGTATTTAGTTTATAAAGACAACTCAAAAACGATAGAAATAAAAAAACTTCGTAGCGATAAATATTCGTCGGTGAAAGGGGTGGTGGTAATCGGCACTAAAAAGCGCCCTGAAATGAGCGACATTATACAAGAAAATTAAACAAAAAAATAAAATGCTAAAAAATAATAAAAAAATACTTTGACAAATAAACTAATTTGTGATAACATAACCTATGCATTAGGAAAACACACCTTTTGCATAGGTTAATTTAATAAAAAAACAAAAACTTAAGCGAAAGTTGGAGAAATACCCAAGTGGCTCAAGGGGCTCCCCTGCTAAGGGAGTAGTACGTTTATAGCGTAGCATGGGTTCAAATCCCATTTTCTCCGCCAAAAAAAAGAGATGCAGTTTTGCATCTCTTTTTT
>JAFTSI010000007.1 GCA_017467345.1 Clostridia bacterium | reverse complement strand
GAATGCAGAAATTGCGGACATATCCATATCGGCAAAGAAGCCCCCGAAGTATGCCCAACATGTGACCACAAACAAGCATACTTTGAAGTAAACGCTAAAAACTACTAAAATTAAAAACCCCACCAAGTTCGGTGGGGTTTTACTTTTTAAAAACGACAAAAAGGTATGTATTTCTTTTGTAAAAGTAAATTGACATAACTATATAAATAGTGTATAATTTATTAGAAATGCTACAAGAAGAAAAATATTAAGTTTTAAGGACTATTATGAGAGATTTTTTTACAAGTGAAAGTGTTACGAGTGGACATCCCGATAAAGTGTGCGACAAGGTTAGTGATGCAGTTTTAGATGCATTTTTAAGTCAAGACCCTAATTCAAGGGTGGCTTGTGAATGTTCGTGCACTACCGATTTTCTTTTAATAATGGGCGAAATAACTTCAAATGCAAAAGTTGATGTTGAAGCCGTTGCAAGAAAAGTTATTGCCGATATAGGTTACACTGAAGATGGTTTAGGTTTTAATGCAAGCACTTGCAAGATATTAGTAAAATTAAATACTCAAAGTGCAGATATTGCGCTTGGTGTTGATAATTCAATTGAGTTCAAAGGTTGCACGGATAATTGCGACAGATACGATAAAATCGGCGCAGGCGACCAAGGTATAATGTTTGGTTATGCTAATAAAGAAACTGATGAACTTATGCCTATGCCTATAATGCTTTCTCATAAAATGTGTGAAAAACTTGAAAGTGTTAGAAAGAGTGGTGAACTAAGTTATCTTCGCCCCGATGGTAAGGGTCAAGTAACCGTTGAATATGAAAACGGAAATGTTAAAAGAATTGAAACGGTAGTTTTGTCAACCCAACACGATAAAACGGTTTCTACTGACCAGTTAAGAAAAGATGTTAAAGAAAAAATAATAGATAAAGTAATTCCAAGCGAATTAGTAGATGAAAACACCAAATATTTCATTAACCCAACTGGAAGGTTTGAAATAGGTGGACCTAATGGCGATTCTGGTCTTACAGGTAGAAAGATTATAGTTGATACATACGGTGGAAAATGCCCACACGGTGGTGGCGCATTTAGTGGTAAAGACCCAACTAAGGTAGATAGGTCTGCAACATATATGGCAAGGTATATTTGCAAAAATATAGTTGCAAGTGGGCTTGCAGAAGAGTGCCAAATTCAAGTTGCGTATGCAATAGGCGTTGCAAAACCAGTTTCGGTTAAAGTAAATACTTTTGGAACAGGAAAGTTAAGCGACGATAAACTTGCCGACATAATAGTTAGTGAGTTTGATTTAAGGCCACTTGCCATCATTGAAAAACTTGACCTTAAAAAACCTGTTTACTATGATACTGCATCATACGGACATTTTGGTAAAGAAGAGTATTCTTGGGAAAAGACCGATAAAGTTCAAGACCTTAAAAAATATTTGGCGTAATGAAAAAGATTGCCGAATTTTTAGATAAATATTTCGTTAATACTAAATGGACTTGCGCCGTTTGTGGTAAAGATATCTTTAATGATGAGTATTTTTGTGAAGATTGCTTAAAAACTTTACCCAAGAACGATAAAGCAATTTGCTTGCATTGTGGAAGAAAGGTGCATATTACTCAAAACTATTGTTTATCGTGTAAAGAGAGAATGACAAGTGTTTCACTTGCGCGAAGTGCATTTAACTACGATATACCTATATCGCACTTAATTCAAGCATTAAAGTATAGTGGCAAAAAGTATTTAGCCGAAGTATTTGCAAAAAGCCTAAACGAAGTATATGAAGGTGGCGATTTAACTGCCGATTTTATGACTTTTGTTCCAATGACAAAAGCATCTCAAGAGAAAAGGGGATTTAATCAATCGCAGTTAATAGCCGAAAAATTATCAATACTTAATGGGCTTAAAGTAGAAAATATTTTAGAAAAGAAAAAAGATACCGATAGGCAAGCGACTTTAGATAAGTTTCAAAGAATGCTAAACCTAAAAAATGCCTTTAAGGTAACTGATAAAAAACTTGTTAAAAACAAAACCATTTTAGTTATTGATGATGTTTTAACAACAGGCTCAACTGCAGAGTCAATTGCCGAAACGCTAAAGAAAGCAGGCGCATTTAGAGTAAAATTATTAACCGTAGCAAGTGTTGCAACGGATATAACTTTTGAATAAAATAATTCTTTTAAGGAGTAAATATGGGATTATTTAGATATATTTTAGGTGGCGAAAGCCGAAAGAACCTTAAAAAACTTGATAAAATGGCAGATAAGGTTTTATCTTTAGAAGATAAATACTTATCAATGAGTGATGAAGAATTGCGCGCTCAAACGGGCATTTTGAAAGATAGGCTAAGTAATGGCGAAAAATTAGATGATATACTATATGACGCATTTGCAGTAGTAAGAGAAGCATCTTACCGTGTATTAAAAATGCGCCATTATAAAGTTCAAATAATCGGTGGTATTTGCTTGCACCAAGGTAGAGTAGCCGAAATGAGAACTGGTGAAGGTAAAACATTAGTTGCAACCTTACCTGCATACTTAAACGCCTTAACTGGTAAGGGTGTGCACATTGTAACTGTAAACGACTATCTTGCCAGTCGTGACGCAGAGTGGATGGGCAAAATCCATAGATTTTTAGGTTTAACCGTTGGCGTAGCAGTTTCTGGTATGGACGATACTGCTAAAAAACAAGCCTATGCTTGCGATATTACCTACGGCACAAACAACGAAATGGGCTTTGACTATTTAAGAGATAATCTTAAAACCCGCCTTGACACTATGGTTCAACGCGACCTTGCATTTGCTATTGTTGATGAAGTTGACTCTATTTTAATAGACGAAGCAAGAACGCCACTTATTATTTCTGGTAGGGGTGGAGAATCAAGTGAAAAGTATGTAACGGCAAACCGTTTTGTTAAAACTTTAGTTCTTGACAAAGACTTTACCATTGACATTAAAGAAAAGAGTGTTC
Source organism: Clostridia bacterium (assembly GCA_017467345.1). Classification (GTDB taxonomy): domain Bacteria; phylum Bacillota; class Clostridia; order Christensenellales; family Borkfalkiaceae; genus UBA1259. The sequence goes on along the minus strand of JAFTSI010000007.1, from coordinate 1,566 downwards.
AAATTACTGAAACTGGCGCAACTAAAGCCGAAAAGTTCTTTGGGCTTTCTAACTTTTCAGATATTGAAAATGCCGATTTATCGCACCACATACAACAAGCCTTAAAAGCAAACTTTATTTTTAAGCGCGATAACGATTATGTTGTAAGCGACGGCGAAGTAATTATAGTTGATGAGTTCACCGGAAGACTTATGATAGGTAGAAGGTATAGTGATGGACTTCACCAAGCGATTGAAGCCAAAGAAGGTGTTAAGGTTAGAAATGAAAATAAAACCTTTGCAACCATCACTTTCCAAAACTATTTCCGTTTATATAAGAAACTTTCTGGTATGACTGGAACTGCAAAAACCGAAGAAGAAGAGTTTAGGTCTATTTACGGATTAGATGTTTTAGAGATACCTACTAATCGCCCCGTAGCAAGAATTGATGCGCCTGATGTTATTTATAAAACAGTAAAGGGCAAAAACAATGCAATTATAGAACAAATTGTAGATTGCAATAAAAAGGGACAACCTGTGCTTGTGGGCACGGTAACGGTTGAGAAGTCAGAAGAAATATCTAAACTTTTAATCAAACGCGGAATTAAACACAATGTATTAAATGCTAAAAACCACGCAAAAGAAGCAGATATAATTGCTCAAGCAGGTAGATATGGCGCAGTTACCATTGCAACCAACATGGCAGGCCGTGGAACAGACATTTTGCTTGGTGGTAACCCAGAGTTTATGGCAAAGCGTAAACTCCGTGATGAAGGTATAGAGCCTGAAAAAATTGAACTTGCAACTTCGTATGTTGTTAATGATGATGAAATAAAAGAAATTAGAAAACATTATCAAGAAATCCACGAAAAGTTCAAAGTTCAAACTGATGCCGAAAAAATTAAGGTTATGGAAGCAGGCGGACTTCATATACTTGGCACAGAGCGCCACGAATCAAGGCGTATTGATAACCAGTTAAGAGGTCGTAGTGGTCGTCAAGGTGACCCAGGTTCATCAGTATTCTTTATTTCGCTTGAAGATGACTTGGCAAAGCGTTTCGGTGGCGAAAGAATGATGCGTGTTTATGAATTCTTTAACATTGATGAAAATGAGCCTATGCAATCAAAAATGCTTTCAAGAAGTATTGAAAATGCTCAAAGAACAATTGAAGGCAAAAACTTCGGCATAAGAAAACATGTTTTGCAATATGATGATGTTATGAACAAACAGCGTGAAGTAATGTATGCCGAAAGAATGAAAGTTATCAAGAAAGATGATGTTCACGAAGATATCTTAAAATTACTTCCAGATTATATTGCAGGTGTTGTTTCAACTGTTATTGATAATGAAAACAAGCCTGAAACTTGGGATATTGATGCACTTAATAAAGTTATAGGCACAAAAATTATTCCAGGCAAGGTTGATTTCTTAACCAAAGAACGCGCTGAAAACTGGGACTACGAGTATATGATGGATAAACTTGTAGAAGAAGCAATTAGTGTTTACGAAGCAAAAATTGAAAGATATAAGGAACTTGGCGTAAACTTCCACGAAGTGGAAAAAATAGTATTCCTTAAAAATATTGACT
>JAFTSI010000006.1 GCA_017467345.1 Clostridia bacterium | reverse complement strand
TTAGCGATGTCGCGCTTAACGAATGCGGGGAGCACGTCTTCGAGTTCAGCAGCAGATTTTGCAGAAGTGTTGAAGAGGAAAGTTCCGTTCTCTTTAATGTCACCGGTCATATTGTAACGAGTTATGTATGAGGGGTTAGAACATTGAACAAAGTCTGCTGCGTCAATAAGATATGCGCTTTGGATAGGAGTATCGCCAAATCTTAAGTGAGATACGGTAATACCACCAGACTTCTTAGAGTCGTAGAAGAAATAACCTTGAACATATTTTTCGGTGTGGTCACCGATAATTTTGATTGAGTTTTTGTTTGCGCCAACAGTTCCGTCTGAGCCTAAGCCCCAGAACTTACAAGATACTGTTCCTGCGGGAGCAGCATTGTATTGTTCGCTGAAATCAAGTGAAGTGTTGGTGATATCGTCGTAAATACCAACGGTGAAGTGGTTTTTAGGCTCGTCTTTAGCAAGGTTCTTGTATACAGAGTAAATCATTGATGGATTGAACTCTTTAGAACCTAAACCATATCTACCACCTACAACCTTAATGTCGGTCATACCCTTTTCAAGAAGAGCAGAGCATACATCAAGATATAAAGGTTCACCAAGTGAGCCTGCTTCCTTAGTTCTGTCAAGAACAGCAAGTTTCTTAACGGTTTTTGGAAGTGCGTTTACGAAATGTTCAATAGAGAAAGGACGATAAAGTCTAACTTTCAAAAGACCAACTTTGTGTCCTTCGGGAATCATCTTGTTGATGGTTTCTTCAACGGCATCAGCACCGCTACCCATCATAATGATAACATTTTCAGCATCAGGAGCACCAACATAATCAAACAAGTGATAGTTTCTACCGGTAAGTTTGTTTACCTTGTCCATCATTTCTTGAACGATAGCAGGTGTTGCTTCGTAGTATTTGTTAGCAGTTTCTCTGTTTTGGAAATAAATATCGCTGTTTTGAGCAGTTCCGCGTTGAACGGGGTGGTCGGGGTTTAATGCCCTTGCTCTAAAATCTTCAATATCTGCCATATCAACTAACGCTCTCATTTCTTCATAATCAATAGCGTCAATTTTGCTTACTTCGTGGCTGGTTCTAAAACCGTCAAAGAAGTGAAGGAAAGGAACTTTTGATTTTAAGGTTGAAAGGTGTGATACAAGCGCAAGGTCCATAACTTCTTGAACAGAGTTACTTGCTACCATTGCAAAACCAGTTTGACGGCAAGCCATTACATCGGCGTGGTCACCGAAAATGTTGAGTGAGTGTGCTGCAAGTGCACGCGCGCTAACATGGAATACGGTGGGGAGCAATTCGCCTGCAATTTTATACATGTTAGGAATCATTAAGAGCAAGCCTTGACTTGCGGTGTAGGTGGTGGTGAGTGCGCCTGCGGTTAAAGAACCGTGAACTGCACCTGCTGCACCTGCTTCCGATTGCATTTCTGCTAAACGGAGGGGTTGACCAAACATGTTAACTCTGCCTTGAGCAGCCCATTCGTCGGCAACTTCTGCCATTGGAGAAGATGGGGTTATTGGGTAAATAGCCGCAACTTCACTGAACGCATAGGCTACATGGCTGGCGGCGGTATTGCCGTCGATAGTCATTTTTTTCATTATCTATGTCCTCCAATATAAGTTTTTCTAAATATATACTGTATAGTATTATACCAAACATCATTATACAATTAAAAAAAAGAATAGTCAACACCAAAACTAATTTTTTTGCCAAAAAAAAGACCTTTTTTGCTACGCAAATTATATTATAATTAAAACCACGCCATATCGCTTGAAAAAAATTTTCTAATTTGTTATACTTACCCATTAGAGAGTATTTTTTCTCATAAGGAGCATTATGCCACTAATTTCATTAAACGGTGTTAGTTTTTCTTACGAAAAAAACTTGCCGGTAATTAAAAATCTCTCACTTTCTGTTGAAAGTGGTGAGTATATTGCAATCGTCGGTCATAACGGTAGTGGAAAATCAACACTTGCCAAAATTATGAACGGGCTTTTGCAGGTTGACGAAGGGGAAGTTATTGTTGATGGTTTTAAAACTTCTAACAAAAAAGACCTTTTTGAAGTAAGGCGCAGAGTTGGCGTTGTTTTTCAAAACCCCGATAATCAACTTGTTTCATCAATCGTTGAAGATGATGTGGCTTTCGGTGCAGAAAATATAGGACTTTCGCGTGAAGAAATAGGCAAAAGAATAGAGTTTGCCCTTAATGCCGTGGGTATGGAAAAGTTTAGAAAATCCACTCCAACAAGGCTTTCTGGTGGGCAAAAACAACGCATTGCTATTGCAGGTGTGCTTGCCCTTATGCCTAAGGTTTTGGTGCTTGATGAGTCTACTGCTATGCTTGACCCAAAGGGCAGAAAAGAAGTGCTTTCGGTAGTTAAAAAATTGAACAAAGAACAAGGGGTTACCGTTATTGCCATTACCCACTATATGGAAGAAACGGTTGATGCCGATAGGGTTATCGTGCTTGATAAAGGCAAAATTGCTATGCAAGGCACACCCCAAGAAATATTTAAGAAAAAAGATGAGATAGTTTCGCTTGGTTTAGAACTTCCACCCGTTGCTATCTTGGCAGAAGAAATTAGAAAAAAGGGCATAGAATTGCCCGATTGCGTGCTTACTGAAAGCGCGCTTTTGGAGGCGCTATGCAAATAATCGCAACTAATTTAAACTACACTTATAGCGAAAAAAGTAAAGCGCTTGCCGTTAAGGCTATTAAGGATATTAACCTTAACATTAACGAAGGCGATTTCTTTGGAATAGTGGGGCATACGGGTAGTGGTAAATCTACATTTATTCAACACTTAAACGGCTTAATAAAACTTGAAAAAGACCACGGCAGTTTGGTTGTTGGTGAGTTTAATCTTGCCGATAAAAAATGTGATTATTTATCGCTTAGGGCAAAGGTAGGTATGGTGTTCCAACACCCCGAATATCAACTGTTTGCCGAAACGGTTTTTGACGACATTGCTTTTGGTGTTAAAAACTTCTATAAAAACGCAAAAAGCGAAGAAATTGAAAGCCTTGTAAGAACGGCTATGGAATATGTTGGGCTTGACTTTAACAAGTATAAAGACAAGTCGCCATTTGCCTTGTCTGGTGGCCAAAAAAGAAGAGTTGCAATCGCAGGCGTAATAGCAGTAAAGCCAGAAGTTTTGGTTTTAGATGAGCCTGTTGCAGGGCTTGACCCACAAGGCAAAAAAGAGTTTTTGGCACTACTTCACGAACTCAAAAAAAATGTGGTAAAAACCATTGTAATCGTTTCGCACGATATGAACATAATTGCCGAAAATTGCAATAGAGTTGCCGTGTTTAATGATGGAAAAATATATGTTCAAGGCACGGTTAAAGAAGTGTTTGCTTTGGGCGAAGAATTGCAAGAAATAGGGCTTGATTTGCCCATTACTGCAAGGATTGCTTTGGCGCTAAAACATAAGGGAATTACTGTTGAAAACGACTTTACTGTAAGTGGTTTTGCAAGCGCAGTAAGTAGCGCCCTTTTCGGCAAGGGGGGTGCGAAATGAAAGATGTAACTTTCGGTCAATATTACCCCGCAAAAAGTTTTGTTCACAATATGGATGCGCGCATAAAAATACTAATTGCAATAGCCTATATTGTGGCAGTATTTTTGGTTAAGCCTTTCCACTTTTTAGGGTTTTTAGCCTGCTTTGTTTTCGTGCTAATTGCAACGGCTTTTGCGCGCGTTCCGTTTGGCAGAGTTTTGAAAAGTATTAAGGGCATTTTGTTCTTTGTAATCTTTTCGGCAGTTTTGCAAATATTCTTTAACCAAGGTGGAACAGAACTTGTTTCGTGGTGGATTTTTAGAATTACCGATGAGGGTCTTTATAACGCAGGTTTTATATTTTTAAGGATTGCGCTTATAGTTTTAGGCGCGTCGCTTTTAACATTAACTACTGCGCCTGTGGAAATTGCAGATGGCATTGAAAGTTTGCTTTATCCACTTAAATGGATTAAGTTCCCCGTTCACGAATTTGCGCTAATAATGAGTATTGCGCTAAGGTTTATTCCCACACTTTTAGAAGAAACAGATAGAATTATTAAAGCCCAAAAATCAAGGGGCGCAGATTTTGAAAGTGGCAATGTTTTTAAAAGGGCAAAGGCGCTTATTCCCGTGCTTATTCCCTTGCTTATAGGCTCTTTCCGTAGGGCAGAAGAACTTGCCGACGCAATGGACGCAAGGTGCTACGCAGGCAGTAAAAATAGAACGCGATATAAAAAAATGAAAATGAGTTATCGCGATTTGATAGGCGTTCTTTTTATCGCAGGGCTTATAACTGGCGTGGTTTTGCTTAACGGGTTCTATATATTTATGGTGTAATATGGTAGTAAAATTAACCCTTTCATACGACGGCACTAACTACTGTGGTTGGCAGGTCCAAAACAACGGGCTTTCCGTTCAACAAGTTTTAACAGAGTGCTTGGAAAAATTAACAGGAAAACCGTTAAAGGTTGTAGGTAGTGGTAGAACTGATGCAGGTGTTCACGCAGAGGGGCAAGTTGCGTCGTTTGAAACTGATAACTGTTCAATCCCACCAGAAAACTTTTGCAAGGCGCTAAACACTCTTTTGCCAAACGATATTAAAATTATCAAAAGCGAAAGGGCAGACGATAATTTTAACGCAAGGTATTCGGCAAAAGGCAAAACCTATGAATATAGGCTATATAAAAGTGATGTGGTTTTGCCACTCAAAGAAAGGTTTGCTCATAGGGTAAATAAAAACATTTCGGTAGATAAATTAAACAAGGCACTTTGCCTATTTGTTGGCGAAAAGGATTTTAAGGCTTTTTGCGCAAGTGGTAGTGGCGCAAAAACTACCGTTAGAACGGTATATTCGGCAACTGCTAAACAGTTAGATAACGGCGAAATAGTTTTAACTTTTAGTGGCAACGGATTTTTATATAATATGGTAAGAATAATGTGTGGCACGGCGCTTGCCTACGCAGAAGATAAAATCACTCTTTTAGACATAGAAAAAATGTTTGATTTGGGTGAGCGCAGTTTTGGTGGCAGAACACTCCCCGCAAAAGCCCTTTGCTTAAAGAAAGTTGAATATTAAATAGTGGCCATTTTAAAAGCAGGCACAATATGTTGACCTGCTTTTGTTTTTTGTGGAAAAATTAGCCGAAAAACCTTAAAAAACCTTTAAAATTGCTTGACAAATGGCTATCTTAAAAGGTAATATAAATAGGCGTTTATAAGGAAATTTGCGGTAAAAATGGGATTAGCCCTCCCTAAAAAACCGAAAATCGTGTAAGTAGGTTTTAGCGCAAACACTTTTAAGCCGTTAACTTTAATCATAATAATCAAGGAGATAAAACCTATGAAAACTTATATGGCTCATGATAAAGATGTAGTCAGAAAGTGGTTCGTGGTTGACGCTGAAGGCGTTGCTCTTGGCCGTGTAGCAAGCCAAGTTGCAAAAGTTCTTTGCGGTAAACACAAACCCACCTATACGCCTAATGTTGATACTGGCGATTTCGTTATCGTTATCAACACCGACAAGGTTGTTTTAACTGGTAAGAAATTAGAAAAGAAATATTACAGATATCACACCGGTCATGTTGGCGGACTTAAAGAAATTCAATACAAAACTCTTATGGCACAAAAGAGCGACCTTGCTGTTTACGAAGCAGTTAAGGGTATGCTCCCCAAGAACAGCCTTGGTAGAAAAATGCTCACCAAGTTAAAAGTGTTCAAGGGTGCTGAACACAACCATCAGGCTCAAAAGCCCGAAGTTCTTAAATTGGTATAAGGGGTGTAAATTATGGCAAAAGCAACCAGCAAAAAGAAAATTCAATTCTGGGGCACTGGCAGAAGAAAAAAAGCAATTGCTCGTGTTCGTTTAATTCCCGCAGGTGACGGAACTATCACCATAAACAAAAAGAGTTTAGATGAATACTTTGGTTTAGATACCTTAAAGTATATCGTTAAACAACCTTTGGTTTTAACTGAAACTACTGCTAAATATGATGTTGTTGTTAATGTATGTGGCGGTGGCTTTACTGGTCAAGCAGGCGCAATTCGCCACGGTATTTCTCGTGCATTATTGCTTGCAGAACCAGAAACCAGAGCGGCTCTTAAAAAAGAAGGTTTCTTAACCAGAGATTCAAGAATGAAGGAAAGAAAGAAATACGGCTTGAAAAAGGCTCGTCGTGCTCCTCAATTCTCAAAGAGATAATCTCTTACAAACAAAAAAATTACAAGGTGCATTTTTGCACCTTGTTTTTTTATTTTAAAAAAATGTCATAAAGCCCTTGAAAAATAAAAAAAGCCTTGTAAGATAATTGCACCTGATAAATTAAGCAAAAATCCAAACGCATGCTTGATTTTAGGAAAAAATATTTTATAAGGAGAAATGAAAATGAGTATTTTCAAAACAACTAAAAAACAGGGTGAAAAATTAAAGACTCTTAATTTGAATCCCAGATATTATTCAAGGTCTGCCGCAAGTAGAATGTATGATTCTAGTAATAACGAGTGGGGAGAGTGGGAGTATGGCACAAGTGCAGGAGCAGGTGTTCTTTGTATAAAATCAGACATTGGTGAGACAAAAACTACTTTATCTTTTCAGCGAGAATTGTTTGGCGAGTTTTTCTATGAACGAATTGAAAAAATATACTTAACATTGCCATATGGGGCAACTGAAAACATATACAATGGAACATTAGTTATCACGCTTAATGAGGGAGAGTTTTTTGAAATTGAATATGACGGGGCAACAGGTAATTTAATTTTAGACATTACCGAGGCTATTATAAAGGGGCGTTCTGTTGTAAATATTTCTTTTCAAACAAAGCAAGATAATACACAAGTGTCTTTTAGTGCACCTATATTAGAAGTTGTTGAATATAAAAGCGAAGAAAGTTCTACTACAATAAAGAACTTTTCACTTGCCGAATCTGGTGTAATGCAAATTGATATGGTTGATGGTAAAAGTATTGTTAAAGCAGACGCAATATCAAACACAAATTCAGTTATCGGGTTACCTATCTATAATGTGTTTAGAAAAACCGATGATAATTACAATGTTGGCAAAAATGTTTTGTTTAACATTAATGAAAAATTAGAAAAAAGAACAAGCTTAAACGAAACAGAATATAACCTTATATATGTTGGCGATGATGGAGAAAGACGCAGTTTTAAGAAAACCTATTACCATTTTGATGAGAACGGAAATAAAGTATATAAAAAACTTTATGCAGAAGCAGTAACTCTTGATAAAGACGGAAGATATTATTTTAACGGCATAGAAGTGTTTTTAGAAATGCGACACGGAAACTTAAAAGTTATACCTGAAAAATCTAGTAATTATAATAATATTTCTTTATACGAAAAACGCACCGAAGAACAAAAACAAATAGAAGAACAATTTGAAAGTTATAAGAAAGCAGTAGAAGATTTTGTTGTTGTAAAAAAAGAAAATGTAGAATTAATTAAGGCATTAAAGGAAGATTTGTCATATGAATCGTTAGACTTTTTCAAAATAAAAGCCAGCGAAGAAGAAAATGTTGTTTTAACTACAGGACAAGCAGAAAACTTAAAATCATTATACAACCAAAAAGAGAACTTGGACAATAACAAAACTTCTCTTAACAACCAAGATGATACTTATGTAATGCAAACAAATCAAAACAACAAAATTATAGATTGTTTACAAGACCAAATTGATGTTTTGGATTTAACTCAAAGCGGAGCAATGTTGCAGAAAGATTATTTGGAGGCACAAAAAGATAACTTAGGGGAGCAAAATACTAATATTTCTTTTCAAAGAGCGCATATAGTAACGCAACTTGCAACGATAAATGAACAAATTGCCTTGATAGAAGAACAAATACAAACCATTATAGATAGTGGCAAAGAAAATCTTGAGAAGTTAAACGATTATTATAAAGAATATTATAATCTTAGCCTAAAGGTTGAAGAAATTGAGCGTCAAACACCTGTAAACTTTTTGACAGATGGCACCCACACGAAAGGCTTTAATAAAAATGGCGATTTAGTTATTGTATATGATTCGCTTGGCAAATATGCAGTAATAGAGCGCGAAAAATATGCACTAACAACTGGCACGGGCTATAGAATTAAAAGAATATATGACGAAAAGGAAAATTCGGTAGATTTTAAATACGAAGGCGATGGAAAACTTTCAAGTATAACCGATATTAAGGGCAACAAAACAATATATTCATATACTGGTGAAAACTTAACATCAATAAAATACGCTAACGGTAAAATTATTAATTTAGAATATACTAACGATGAAATAACTGCTTTCTGTGATGAAACTAATAAAATAACGGCAAGCATTTTGAAAACTTCTACCGATAATGGTGAAACTTTTGTTGTTAAAAATATTAGAGCATTTAATGAATTGAATAAAGAAAGCGAAGATTCTATTGAGAAAGAAATATCTAACATAGAAGTATTTTGTGCAGGCTCAAACGGAAATTATACAACCATTACTAACGATGCCCAAATTGAAAAATATGTGTTTACAGAAGATGGTGAATTGACCGAATATTATGTAGAGCAAGGTGGTAGAGTAACTAAAGCCGAAAGATATGAACATGTTCCATATTGGTCTTTAGGCTCTGCAAACACCGACCCACACAAATTAACGGTAAAAGCAAAAAAGAGTAGTTTAAATTGCGCTCTTGAAAATTACACCTTTGTAGATGGTGATAGCGAAAGAATTACTTTAAATCAATTTGAACAACCCATAATCAAAGCGTATAGTTCTGAAAGATGGAGTTATGATAACACGGCAACTAAAACAGTTACCGTTTTCTATACTTACGACGATAACGAAAAATTGATTGAAGAAAGAGAACAAATCGTTTATACTTCACCTGCAAAAACGGTTAATAAGTATAAAAAGTATTTCTATACCAAGTTTGGCGCTGTTTCTAAAATAGAAAGTTATGTTTTGGAAGATATAAACACGCTTGGCAAAGACATTGAAGAGTTTTTCTATGATGAAAACGGAACTCAAATTAAATCTTGCAAATATAACTCTTTTGATACTTCAAGTAAGTTCTATACCGAAAGCGTTGTTGATAAAACTGGCAAAACTCTTGCAGAAATAGATGGGCTTGGCGAATATAAAACCGAATATTTATATAATGGCGACAAAGTTGTTGCTAAAACTTTGCCTAACGGTAGTGTTTTTGCTGTTGAAGAAGATGGAAATGGAAACATTATAGCCGTTTCAAACACTTCTAATAACGGCGAAGAAAACTCTACTTCAAGGGTATATAAGTATGGCAATTTAGTAGAACTTCGTTCTGGCAATAATGTTATTAACTACGAATATGATGGCAAAGGCAGAAAAACTAAAATCCTATTAAACGGTGCCACTATTAGAACTATTGTGTATAGCGATAATGTTGAAATTGATGGAGTGGTTTGCGATAAAGTTACTTCTACCGATGCACAAAATAATGTTACCGAAGAAATATTTGATAAAGAAGGTAAATTATTAAAAACTATAAAAGGCGATAACACTATTACCTATTCATATAATTCTCTCGGCGATATATTCAAAAAAATAGATAGTTTATCAAGTGAAAAAATATATTATTACGATTATGAAAATAGGTATAGTAATTACTACTATGGTAGCCTTGGTGGGCAATCATATTCAAGAGATTCTTATGGAAGAATTAACAAAAAAACCGTTGGTTTTAATAATGCCATGATGGGTGGCCCAGTATATAACTATACTTTTGCAGATGATGGTAGAAATATAGTTAACCAAATGACCGTTAATAGTTTGATTGAAAATTATGAGTTTGATAATTTAGGCAGGCTTACAAACATTAAGCAAACACACGGCGACGGGGAATTAACTAAAAAATATAAATACTTAAAGCGTGGCGACCACACAACTAATTTAATTAACGCAGAATATTTTAACGATAAGTATAGTGTCCGCGAAAAAACTAATTATACTTACGATAATATGGGTAATATTACTTCAATTAGTGTAAATGGCAAACAAACCACCAAGTTTGAATACGACAAACTTTGCCGTTTAATTAAAGAAACGCATATTGACAGCGAAAAAGAAATATGCTATACTTACGACGATAACGGAAATATTCTATCTAAAACCGTAAATGGCGAAGAAACGCAGTATAGGTATTATAAAAATAGCGATGACCTAATGTATTATGGTAATACTTTTTTACAGTATAATACAATGGGGCAACCTTATACTTATCTTGGTAAAATCTTTACTTGGAACAACGGCTTACTTACTAAAATACAAACACCACCAAACGAGATAATTGCAACCTTTACATATAACGGTTTTAATGAAAGGTTAACTAAAACTGTTGGTGATGTTACTTGTAACTATATCTATAACGATGGCGAACTGTTAAGGGAAATTCGTGGCGAAGATACCATTATTTATATATATGGTAAAGAAGGTATTACGGGTATTAAAGTAAACGATAACGAATATATTTTCCGTAAAAACATTTTTGGTGATGTAACGCATATCTATGATACAACTGGTAACTTAGTAGGTCAATATGAATACACGGCTTATGGCGAATGCACTATACTTGTTGATACAAACGGTATAGCAACCTATAATCCTATTAGATACCGTGGCTATTATTTTGATACCGAAACCAACTTATACTATTTAATTAATAGATATTATGACCCACAAACTTGCAGATTTGTTTCAAGGGATGATATTTCATATGCAGACCCAGAAACAATAAACGGTTTAAACTTATACGCCTACTGTGGCAACAACCCAGTAATGAATGCTGACCCAAGTGGAACTGCGTGGGAATGGCTTTCAAATACTTGGAATAGTGTAAAAAATTGGGCAAGAGACACCTTTGGTGCTGTTAAAGAGTTTTCGTATAATGTTTGGAACAGAACGAAAGATTTTTTTATTGGTGGATATGAATGGGGCGTTAATGCTATTTCCCAAATTGGAGATGCAAATAAACCTATTACTTTTTTTGTGAAAAGACCTGAAGTTGGTTGGCATTTTTGGAAATATCAAGTTGGTGTAGAAGTTAATATTGGCAATGTTCAAGTGTCATCAAGCATTGGTTTGAGTAAAAGAGCAATGTCAATAGGAAATGGAGTCGATTCCGCGTATATTTTTGCGGGGGTAAACAAATTCGGTTTTGGAATTAGTCATGTCGAAAATGGCGTAATGGAGTATAAACAATTTTATTTAAAAACCCTAAGATTGGTTGGGTTATTGTTGCTTCCCAAAGGCGTCTCATCGGCCTATAGGGTTGTTCCTAAAATCGTTGCTTTCTTTGTTGGAGGAGTTTAAATGGTAGAATATTCTTATAATAGAGCAGAAGTTAAAAAGATTGCGTGGCAATATGCCTTTCCGTTTACTTCATCGCTTATTGCAATTGGTATTGTTTATAGTGCTTATGCTATTATGAAATTAATACCTGCATATATTTATGCCGATTATGTTTTGGTTAAGGAAAGTTGGTTGGAATTAATTGGTCCTGCCCTGTTTTTTGTTGCTACATTAATAACATATATTGTCTTTTTTAAAAAATTTTCTATATGGTTTGATGAGATGAAAATAGATGGGGAACAAAAAGCAACCATAGAAAAAGAAGGAGAAACTTTTATTATAAGAAAAGAAGGCTCTGATGAAGGAATAAAGTTTTCAGGGCAATTAATAAAGAAAGAAACAAGCACAAAAAACTACACATTCTTAACATTGGTTGGTGGTTTATTGATTATCTTGCCAATAAAGGAAGAAATAATTAAATTATTACATTCGTAATGTGAAAAAAGAGTGGTTAAAAAACCACTCTTTTTTGTTTTATATTTGTTCAAATATAAATGCAATTTTTTCAAAATTAAAAAAGGGGAAAATTGTTATACTTTTTCTAACTCTTTTGCCGTTACTTTTTTTACGAAATTATCGTGAGAGTGCATTGCCGAAAGCATACCTTGTTGCAAGGGTGCTTTTTTTGGTAAAGGGGGTGGCGAAGTTTTGGATGGTTCGGTTTTTTGTTGTGAGTTTGAAAGGCTACCTAAAAGGTTAGAAAGGGCAGGGATTATTTGGGGCATAGAAGAAGTGGTGGTTGGTGCTTGCTCTGTTGTGTTAGAGGGTTTGCCCTTTTTATATAAATCGTAAAAAGAATTGATAAGGTTAAAAATGCCGAATTTATTCAAAAAAATCACCTACCTAACATAAAAATTGTTAAAAAAACAAAATAAAATTATTGCAAAACCTTTTATAATGTTATATAATAACTTATACTTGTTATAATAATTATATTCGGGCATTATGCAAAAAAGCCCGAAAAGTTGGAGACGATATGAAAAAGACTTTACTAAAACTACTATTGTGCGTAACTCTACTTGCAGTTATATGTTTTGGTGGTTGTTCTTGTGGCGGTTCTTCTTGGGACGGTAGCAAGGTAACCTTAAAAACCATAACCAACGAAGTAGGCGTTCAAGGCGGTATGGTTGCCGAAACCGAAAACTATGTTTATTTTATCAACGGCAAGGCTGATGCTGAAGGGGATAACACTTTAGGAACTCCTGTTAAAGGCGCGCTTTACGCTGCAGATAAAAGTGACCTTACCAAGCAAAGCATAGTAGTTCCTAAACTATTTGTTGCAAGTGATTACAGCGCAGGTGTTTATATTTACGGTGGATATGCTTACTATGGCACTCCTTCTACCGATAAAAACTCATCTGGCGATATCGCTAAAGATGAATTAGTGTTTGCAAAAACCAAACTTGACGGAACTGACACCACGGTATTATTTAACGCAGGCGCAATTTCTACTGAATACAGAATAGTTAAGGGTGCAGATAACTGTGTTTATGTTGTTTACTACGATAGTGAAGACCAAGCGATTAAGAGTTACAACACGGTAAGTGGTGTAGAAGTGGTTGTTGCTAAAACCAACGAACAAGCAAAATCGGAATCGCTTAAAGAGTATAAGTTTATGACTAACGAAGGAATTAACGACGCAGTTGTTTACTTTACCACCGATATTTATTCTGCCGAATATAATGAAGAAGAAGCCGAAAGTGAAGATTACGCAAGGTCAACCTATGCTTATAACAAAGTTTATGCTTATAAAGCAGGTGATGCTATTAGCGCAGAGGGTGCTGAAACTTATGGCGTAAATGTGCTTAATGGCGATAAGGCAGTTTATGAAACTTATGCTATTAGCAGAGTGTTTAACGAGTATGTTCAATACACCGTAACTAAAAACGACGGCACGGCAAAAACCGAAAACTATATTATTGATGGCGAATTCCTTTATGCTAAAAACTTTGCAAACGCATTAAAGGTTGAAAATGCTAAATATTTAGAAAACCCTGCAAACTACTTAGTTGTTGATTTAGAAGAAGTTTATTTTGTTGACACAACTAACCTTGTGATTATGAAAACTTCGCTTGTTGGCACAAAAACCGAAATTGAACAAAATACTGCACCTGTTGCAAGTGTTGAAGCGGCTAACACCCTTTATTTTGTAAACAACGATTATATTTACTATGCTAACGGCACAGGTCATATTGCAAGGGTATATATCGGCTCTGACCGTGCAGACAAAACTGATGAATTAAAAGAACAAATCGTTTCAAGCGACACCACTCTTACCGACTGGTTTGCGCCAAAGTTTATTAGTTATACCGTTGGTAGTGTTAAAAAGGATTATGTTTTCTATGCAAACTCTGGCTCTGAAGGTCTTTCATATGTGTTTGCAGTAGAACTTAATGGCGAAATACTTGCCGAAGATAGTGATGAAGATGGCGAAAACGATAAGTGGTCGCTTAAAGGTAATATGCGCCTTGGCGAAATGGTTGATATGGACAAGGCAGGCATTGTAAATGCTAAAATTACTGGTATTAGTTCTGAACTTGACAGTTCGGGAAGAATTGAATTTGATACCGATAATGATGGAAATATCGTATTAGAAGTTAAGGCTATTAAAGAAGCAAGAGAATTAGTTGATTCTTATGCAAACACCGAAGTTTATGACCTTATTGCAGAAGATGCGCTTGACCTACTTGTAAAATATGAAAAGGCTCTTGAAATAAGCAAAAAACTTTACGCGCTTAACGGATTTAGCGATAAAACCGACACCGAAAAGCAAGCGCTTGAAAGCGCATATAATGATGCCAAGGCATTTGTTGAAGAGTTCTTTAATAGTGATGATAGTGAAAATCACGAAGACTACACCGCAGTAATGGATATGGTTGCTAAAAACCTTAACTATGAATACGGCAAGGCAAAAGATTTCTTTGAACCAGCAGAAACCGAAACCCAAGAATAATTTATAAAAAATTAAACCCCCGAAAGCCAAGGGCTTTCGGGGGTTTTGTTTTGCTTTTAGTTATGATGGCAACACACTTTCGCCAGTTATGGCGTCTTGAAAAAGCAACCAGTAGCCATCACCGTGAAGATTAAATATTGATAAAGGAACAAATATTGCGCCACTTTCTAAACCTTTTGGTGGGGTGGTTGAGTATGTGGCAGGAACACCGTAGCATAGGTATTTTTCCTTGCCGTTTTCTTTAATTATGCCCACCGTGTAATGTTTGCCGTTTGATAGCGAAACTTTAACCCATTTTCCGTTTGGTAGGGCTTTAGATAAAGATTGTTCTTCTGGGTAGCGCGAAAATAAATCTAAAAGTTCGCTTTCTATTTTTTTGTAGTAGGGGATTTTGTTTTGTTTGCCGTGGATAAAATC
This sequence comes from Clostridia bacterium, assembly GCA_017467345.1. GTDB lineage: Bacteria > Bacillota > Clostridia > Christensenellales > Borkfalkiaceae > UBA1259. The sequence goes on along the minus strand of JAFTSI010000006.1, from coordinate 28,726 downwards.
CCTTTCATTTTCATTGCCAAAAGTTCCTTTTCGCACTTTATTCTGCGTTTCTTCGCAAGGTATAGTTTGGTTGCTGTTTTTAGTTCTATCATAATCGTTTCCAAAGTTTTCTATTAATTGAAGTTTTTTAGAAAAGTTTTCGTCTAAAAGATAAAAGTTTTCAGTTGCCACCACTTCGTCGTCATAAGGGTTTTTGTTTGGGGATACTGGCAGTTTTTTTGGAAAGGGCAAGGGAATAGGTGGCTTTTGTTCTGGCGCGCCAGAAATACTTTCAATCTCTTTTCTTGCTTTCTTTTCGGCAATACACTTTTCAAGCACGATTTTTTTGAAATCGGCAATAGAAATTGAAAGGCTTTGTTCTACCCCAAATGCAATAACCGTGGGTATTCCGTTTGAAAGGTATGCTATTCCTACGGCAAGCCCTTTAGAAAAATCACGGTTGTCTTCTATAATTTTATTAAAAGTGGTGGGATTTTGACCTAAGTTTATGGCAACCGTTTCTTTTGGTGAGTTTAATAGATATGCATAGTAACACCCACTAATTTTAGGGCATAAATTGATAAGTGAAAGATGAAAAACGGTAACACCGTTATCGCACTCTAACCTTGCAATTCCACTCACGCGCTTTTTTCCTATTGAAAAGCCTTCAAGTATCTCTTTTAAAACAAGTGTTTTTTTGTAAAAGGGCATAAACTTACACTTTCCCCCTAAATAAGTTTTGTTGTTATATTTTATGTTTATATATAAATATAAGAATATATACAATAATAAATAAAAAATGCGCGCGAAAAATTAGAAAAATGCGCCTAATTTGAAAGGGATTAGCGAAAAGCGATAAAAAGGAACATAATTAGAAAAAATAAGAAAATTAAAAACGATTTTTCCCTTTACAATTGACCGATTAAATGTTATAATGTATGTGTGAAAGGTTAGGGATTTTGCTTGTTTTTTGCGCAAACTGTTTATGGCGAAGTGCTAAGATAAGGGCGAAAAGAAGGGCGAAAAGGTAACTTAAAAGCAAATCAAAAACCTTTATTACCAAAGTTAAGTATTCGGGATTACCCGAAATTACATAAGGAGATTAAAAATGACTCAAAACAAAAAAGTTCTTGAATTTATTGAGCAAACAAAACAACTTTGCCAACCCGACAACATTGTTTGGATTGATGGTAGCGAAGCGCAACTTGAAGCACTCCGTGCACAAGCAGTTGAAGAAGGTATTTTAATTAAGTTAAACCAAGAAAAACTTCCCGGATGCTATCTTCACCGCACCGAAGTTAATGATGTTGCAAGAGTAGAAGGCAGAACCTTTATTTGTTCTAAGAATAAAGATGATTCGGCGCCCATCAACAACTGGATGGAAACTACCGAAGCAATGAATCTTATGAACGGCTTATTTAACGGCGTTATGAAAGGCAGAACTATGTATGTTATTCCTTATTCAATGGGCGCTGTTGGTAGCAAGTTCTCTAAAATCGGTATTGAACTTACCGACTCTGTTTATGTTGTATTAAATATGGCTATCATGACCCGCGTTGGTAAGGCTGTTATTGACGCTTTGGGTGATGGCGATTTCATTAAAGGTCTTCACTCTTATGCAGATCTTTGCGAAGAAAGAAGATACATTATGCACTTCCCAGAAGAAAACACTATTATGTCAATCAACTCTAACTACGGCGGAAATGTATTACTTGGTAAAAAATGTTTCGCGCTCCGTATCGCATCTTTCCTTGGAAAGAACGAAGGTTGGATGGCAGAACATATGCTTATCCTTGGTATTGAAAACCCACAAGGCGAAATCAAGTATATCGCTGCTGCGTTCCCATCTGCTTGTGGTAAAACCAACCTTGCAATGCTTATTCCACCAGAAATCTATAAGAATAAGGGCTACAAAGTTTGGTGCGTAGGCGACGATATCGCTTGGATTAGAGTTGGCGAAGATGGTAGGCTTTGGGCTGTTAACCCCGAAAACGGATTCTTCGGTGTTGCTCCTGGAACTAATATGAAGTCTAACCCCAACGCATTACTTTCTACCAAAAATAACACTATTTTCACCAATGTTGTTCAAAACCTTGATGACAATACTGTTTGGTGGGAAGGCTTAGATAAAAACCCACCCAAAAACGCTATCGACTGGAAGGGCAATCCTTGGAACGGCGATATGAAAGATGCTGATGGAAAGGCTATCAAGGGCGCACACCCCAACAGCCGTTTCACCGCTCCTACCGTTAACTGCCCATGCTTAAGCGATCAATTTGAAGCGCCTAACGGCGTTCCAATTTCTGCAATCGTATTCGGTGGCAGGCGCGCTAAAACCGCACCCCTAGTATATCAATCAAAAGATTGGAACAACGGTGTGTTCGTAGGCTCAATTATGGCAAGTGAAACTACCGCTGCTGCTACCGGCGCAGTTGGTGTTGTTCGCCGTGACCCAATGGCTATGAGACCTTTCGTTGGCTACAATATGGGCGACTATTTCAAACATTGGATTGAAATGGGCGATAAGATTAAAAATCAACCCAAAATCTTCAACGTTAACTGGTTTAGAACTGACGACGAAGGCAACTTCATTTGGCCTGGATTTGGCGATAACCTACGCGTTTTAGAGTGGATTCTTGCTCGTTGCGAAGATAAGGTTGACGCTAAAGAAACCGCTATCGGTTACGTTCCTAACGCAAAAGATATCAATATCGAAGGCTTAGATGGAATTACCGAAGAAACTATTGAAGATTTGTTAACTATCGATAACGCTCAATGGTTAAAAGAAACCGAAGGCATTGAAAGTTTCTATGGCGAACTTGGTGAAAGAGTTCCTGCAGAACTTTACGCTCAACTTGAAACATTAAAGAAAAACCTTAACAAATAATAATTGTTAAAAACTAAAACACGGCGAAACTTCGCCGTGTTTTTTGTATAAGCGATATTGACAATAAAAACAAAATATGCTATTATCAATATAATAGTTGTTTGTAATTATAAAACATAAACGGCTTAAACCTTTTCGCCTACTGTGGCAACAACCCAGTAATGAACGTTGACCCAACAGGGTGCTTTGCGATGACAGCTTTAGGTGTTTGGGCTATAATAGGAATAGTTTCCGCGGCCGTTGTTGTTGGTGGTGGTGCTCAACTAGTGTCAAATGCACTTGCTGGTGAAACGGGCAGTGATTTGTGGAGAGGAGTTGCTGGTGCCGCTATGGGGTCTGGGGTAAATGCTTTAGCGTTATGCTTGTCCCCTTTTACTGGCGGAGCATCATTGGCTTTTGCTGCTGGATTAGGTGCGATTGCTCAAACAGGAGCGGATACGATTGAAACATTAATTCGAGGAGAAGAGGTGTCGTTGTGGGGATTAGCTTTAGATTTTGGATTGAATTTAGCTACTATATTTGCGGGAAATTGGATTGGTTATAAATTAATTCCAACAAATACAGGTTGGTTTAAGCCACAAAAGTTCTTAAGTGTATTTACTAAACCATATGGACAAAAAATTTTATTGCAAACATTAATTGGTGGAGGCTTTTCTGCAGGCGTAAATTTTGTAAGAAAATTTGATTGGAGTAGTGTTGGTTGGAAAAAGATGTTCCAGTAATACTAGGTCCAGTTGTTCCAACATATACATGTTAATAGAGGTGAAAGGCAATGATTGTTAAAGATAAATTAATAAAGGAATATCCATTAACAAAAAAAGTAGAGTGTTCTTTTGAATGCTACGAAGTAGTTAAAAGAAAATATGTAATCTTTTTTAATGAAAAAATTAACATGAATAATATGGAAACTCTATTAAACGATATTGCAACGATAGTGAAGAATAAGGTTTCTATGGTAAGAACCTTTATTGTTGTTGGAGAAACAGAAGAACAATTTAAAAAAGAAGACCTCGTGTACTTTAATGGGGTAGATACTTTTGTTGTTTATTATTTAAAAAATATCAAAGACAACACAATATCGTTTAATGAGCAAAGAATGCTTTTCTTTGGTGCTGGTTGGAGAAAAATAATAAAAAAGTTTAACAAAATATTGTTGGAAAACAAATAATTAAAGACTTGCATGTTGGCACGCGTTTAATTGTGCTGTGTTTTGGGTTGAAAATAAAAAAGGTTGCAAGGAAAACACAAACAAGTATAAATTAAAAGCGAAAATTAAACTCAAAAAAGAGTGGTTTTTAACCACTCTTTTTGTTTTATATTTGTTCAAAGCTAAATGCCATTTTAAACAAAATTGAGTTAAAAAACGCATATTGACAATAAAAAACGGAGCGATAAAATCGCTCCGTTTTTGGTTTTTGTTATTCTTATAAATTGTAGTATTTGTCAAATTCGGCAGGGTGGGGGATTTTTGAAAGTTCGCTAACTTCTTTGCGCTTTGCACTAATGAAGTTTTTGATAAGTTCTTCTGGGAATACGCCACCTACTGTTAGATAATCGTGGTCTTGTTCTAATGCGTTAAGCGCTTGTTCAAGGTTGGTGGGTAAGCCCGTTAGTTTTGCCTTTTCTTCGTCGCTTAAATGGAACAAGTTAAAATAGTATGGACCCCAACCGTTTTCGTGTGGGTCAATTTGGTTTTTAATGCCATCAATACCTGCCATAAGTATTGCTGCGTAGCAGAAATAGGGGTTGCAAGTAGCATCTGGGTTTCTGAGTTCAAAACGGCGTTTTTCGGGGGCTTTTGCATATGCAGGAATACGAATTACTGCGCTACGGTTAGATGTTGCATAGCCTACCGTTACGGGCGCTTCAAAGCCTGGAACTAAACGCTTAAATGAGTTTGTGCTTGGGTTGGTGAGCGCGCAAAGTGATGCTATGTGTTTAAGCAAGCCGCCCATAAAGAAGTGGGCAGTTTTAGAAAGACCTGCATAGCCACTATCATCTGCAAAAACGGGCTTGCCATCTTTAAGCAATAGCATATGCACATGCATACCACTACCTGCTTCGCCATATATAGGCTTTGGCATAAAGGTTGCCGACTTGCCGTATTTTAATGCCGTGTTGTGTATGATATATTTAATCATCATAGTAGCATCTGCCATTTTACTCATTTTGCCAAGTTGTGGCTCAATTTCAAATTGACCAGATGCGGCAACTTCTGGGTGGTGGTAGTTAATGTCAATGCCTGCATCTTTCATATGCAAACACATTTCGCTACGGCACTCATAAGAAGTGTCAAAAGGTTTTGCCGTGTGGTATGCCTTTTGTTTTGGAACGATAACGCCACTACCTTCAACTGCGCTATTCCAGTATGATTGTTTTGCATCAACAAATGCAGAAACGCTGTTTGGTTCAACTTCCCAACCAACTTGGTCAAAAAGATAGAACTCAAACTCTGGTAAAATAAGCATAGTGTCGGCAATGCCACAGTCGCTTAAATATTTTTCGGCAGCAAGCACAATGTTTCTTGGGTATTGAGCAAGTGGGCGATTTTCCGTTTTGTCAATAATCATTGCGTTGCCCGTCATTGAAAGGGTTTTGATTTCACAAAATGGGTCAATAAGCGCAGTATCTGGGTCTGGAATAAAAACCATATCGCTTTTTTCTACTACTGCGTAGCCGTAGTTAGAAGCGTCAAAACCGATACCACTTTTCATAATGTCTTCGTTAAAGTTTTCGGCAGGGATTGTTACATGGCGATATTGACCGTTGATATCTACCATTTTAAAGTCTACCATTTTAACATCATTTTCTTTGATTAGTTTTAATACATCTGCAATCGTTTTCATTTGAATTGCTCCTAAAAATTAGATTGTTTATATTATAGCAATATCTTTTTTATTAGTCAATATTTAGAGTTTAATAGTATAAAAACTTTTTTGCTTGTTAAAAATAAAAGTAATATATGATTTGGGGGTTATTATGGACGATAATATGCTTACCACAAAAGAGTTGGTGTTGATTACCGATTTAATTAGTTATGAGCAATTAGCCTTAAAAAAGGCAAGGCTTTATGCAAGAACTTTAACCGATAAAGATTTAGTAGAAAAAATATCGGCATTAGCCGACAACCACGAAAGAAGGTTTAAAACCTTGCTTGCAAGTTTATAAGGGGGGAATATGGTTAGTTATAAAGCAGAAGTTACATTAAACGAAAAGGATAGTTTACTTGACCTATTAACAATAGAAAAGGCGCTTGTAAAATGTTACGCCACGGCGCTTACCGAAGGGGTTAGTAAGGGGTTTAGGCAAATGGTAAAGGCACACTTTAACGAAGTGGCTAACGACCAAATTGCCACCTTTTTTATGATTACTAAGCAAGGATATGATAGGGTAGAGAGCGCAAGCGAAGAAAGTAAATGCGCGCTAAAAGAAAAATATCAAAAAGAAAAAACCAACCTTTATTAATTGATTGACGGCATATTAAAAAGGTGGTATTATAAAGGCACAAAATATAAAGAAGGTTTTCGGCAAACACTTCTATAAAACAACCGATAAAAAGATAATAGCCTTTTTTTCGCGCGTAATTGTGTTGCCGAAGAAAAGGTTTTTTTATGTTTAAGTTTAGCACTAAAAAAATAGTTAGGGCAGGGCTTGTTGCGGGGCTATACGCAGTTTTAACTTTTGCCACTTTAAGTTTTTCAAGTGGGTTTATTCAACTACGCGTTGCCGAAGCACTTTGCTTGCTACCTATATTTTTGCCAGAGGCAATTATAGGGCTATTTATCGGTTGCGCCCTTTCTAACCTTGTGGCAGGGTGCGTTATTTACGATATTATTTTTGGTAGCATTATAACTTTAATAGCAGGCATTTTAACAAGGGTTTGCACTAAACCTATTAAAAGGTTTTACTTAAAGGTTATTGTGGGTGGATTGTTTCCTGTGGTGCTTAATGCTTTATTACTTCCTGTAATTTGGTATTTTGCCTATGGCGAACTTGAAATGTTATACATTTTGCAAGCCGTGTCGCTATTAATTAGCCAGAGCCTTTCGGTATATTTACTTGGTGCGCCGTTATGCTATGGGGTAAAGAAACTCTTTGAAAAAACACAAATAGAGAATATAGAAGAATAAAAAATTATGAAAAAAAGAATTAGCCCGCCCAAGCGAAACGCTTGGGCGGGCTTTTTAAGGCGGTATTAATTATTAGTCAATGGCTCTAAACGGATTATACATAATCCAGTAAAAAATAAGCCATAACGCAGATATGCCTACTAACGAATAAATTATTCTTGAAACTACTGCGCCAGCGCCACTACCAAAAATGTATGCAACAAGGTTAAAATCAAATATTCCAACAAGTAGCCATACAAGTGCACCTATTAACACCAAAGTAAAAGCAATAATAGTAGTTATCTTCATACTAAACCCCCTTTTACGAAAAGTATTTACATCTTTTATTGTTTTTATACTCTTTTTAATTTTTTAGCATAAAATAAAAAGCAAGGCTTTTTTGCCTTGCAGTTGTGTTAGGTTAGCGCGTTTTCTAAAACTAACTTATCAAAAGATATGCTTTCAACAAAATCTTCCTTTTTAAAGCGCAAAGTGTTATACTTGGCGTAGTTAAAAAGGTGCGTTTTTATTATAACGGGTGTGGGGGCATCAAGCATTTCACAAATATCACGAACATATTCAAAAAATAGCGAATAGTCCATAACCCCCTCTCGCTCATAAATGCATTGATTTACTATTTTATCTTTTTTAAGTAGTTTTGCCCAAATTCGTATCATAGTTTTTACCCAAAAATATTGTAGCACAAAGGGCAGGCTAAAATCAATAATTGATTGACAAAAATCTTTTAAACAGTTAAAATACTTTATAAGAATTATTTTAAAGTGTTAAAAGGGGATTTATATGAACGCTTTTAAATTGCAAATTATAGAACTTTTAAAAGACAATGCAAGATACTCTAATTCTCAACTTGCCACCATTTTAGGTGCAAGCGAATTAGATGTTGAAAAGGCTATTAGCGAACTTGAAAAAGATGGCGTTATCGTTAAGTATTCGGCTATTCTTAATAGCGAAGCCGTTGGCGAAAACTCATCAGTTCAAGCACTTATAGAAGTTAAAGTTGCGCCACAAAAATTAAAGGGTTTTGATTCGTATGCCGAAGAAATATATTCGTTTAGCGAAGTGCAAAGCCTTTACCTTATGAGTGGTGGCTTTGACCTTGCCGTGTTCGTTGAGGGCAAAAGCCTTGCAGACCTTGCAAGATTTGTTGCCGAAAAACTTTCGGTTATTGACGGTATTGTTAGCGTTCAAACACACTTTATTCTTAAAAAATATAAAATTGAAGGGCAAATCACTAAAAAAAGTGAAGAGTCTAAAAGGCAGATTGTAGGCGCGTGAGAAACTTCGTTAGTAAAAAGGTGCAAAACCTTAAACCCTCTGGTATTAGAAGGTTTTTTGACATAGTTTCCGAAAGGAAAGATGTTATATCGCTTGGCGTTGGTGAGCCAGATTTTATCACCCCGTGGGAGATTAGAGACGCGGGGATTTCTGCCGTGAAAAAAGGGTATACCCAGTATACTTCTAATAGTGGGCTCTTGCCACTTAGAAAAGAGATTTCTAAATATTTAGAAAGTCGTTTTAGCGTTGAGTTTAAGCCCGAAGATACGGTTATTACTCTTGGCGCAAGCGAAGCGATAGACATAACACTTAGGGCAGTTGTTGAAGATGGCGACGAAGTTTTAATCCCCGACCCTTCGTATGTTTCATACAAGCCCTGCGTTGAACTTTGTGGTGGCGTTCCCGTGCCTGTTTTTTGTGATGGCGATAACGGGTTTAAGTTAACACCAGAAAATCTTGAAAAGGCTATAACGCCAAAAACCAAAGTTTTAATTTTCCCTTACCCAAACAACCCTACCGGTGGGATAATGGAAAAAGAGTATATTGAAAAAATTATACCTATCATTATTAAGCACGACCTTTTGGTTGTTGCTGATGAAATATATGCAGAACTAACCTATGGGGCAAAGCATTGTTCAATAGCATCTTTCAAAGAAATGAAAGATAGGGTAGTGCTAATAGGTGGTTTTTCAAAGGCTTTTGCAATGACTGGTTGGCGCGTAGGTTTTGTATGCGCTCCAAAAGAAATACACGACGGGCTTTTGAAAATACATCAATACGGCGCAATATGCGCTCCTATATTTTCGCAATACGCAGCGCTTGCAGGGCTTACCCAAGGTCAAAAAGACGGGTTTAGTTCGGTTAGGCAAATGACCGAAGAATACGATAAGCGCAGAAAGTTTATGTTTAAGGCGTTTAACGATATGGGGCTTAAATGCTTTGAGCCTAAGGGTGCGTTTTATGTGTTCCCGTCAGTTGAAGAAACGGGTATGACGGGCGAAGAGTTTGCTACTAAACTTTTATACGAAAAGCAAGTGGCAGTAGTCCCTGGTGATGCGTTTGGTGAGTTCGGTAAATATTATGTGCGCTGTTCTTACGCGTATTCAATGAAGAACTTGGTGCAAGCAGTTGAAAAAATTGCAGAGTTCGTTAAAGAGTTAAAATCAAAAGAAAATAAATAAATGGAAGAGAGAGTTATGGAAAAATACATAGTTGTTGGTGCAGGTCTTTCAGGTGCAACGGTGGCAAGGGTGCTTGCCGAAAATGGAAAAACGGTTATCGTTTACGATAAGCGCGAAAAAATAGGTGGTAATGCCTATGATGAAACGGACAAAAACGGCATTATAGTTCAACCGTATGGCCCACATATTTTCCACACTAATTTTGATAGGGTTTTTAACTTCCTTTCAAAGTTTACTGAGTGGAACGAATATGAACACAAGGTTTTGGCTTCGGTAAAGGGTAAACTTGTTCCCGTGCCATTTAACCTTACTTCACTTTTTGCGCTCTATTCAAAAGACAAGGCAGAAAGAATTAAAGAGATTTTAGAAGTAGAATACGGCAAAGATATTAAAGTTCCTATTTTAGAACTTAAAAAACATCAAAACCCAGAAGTTAGAAAGTTTGCCGATTTTGTTTACGATAATATTTTCTATCAATACACCAAAAAACAATGGGGCTTTAAGCCAGAAGAACTTGGCGGAGAAGTTATGAACAGAGTTCCCGTTAATGTTTCTTACGACGATAGGTATTTTGCAGATAAGTATCAATGTATGCCAAAACTTGGCTTTACCGATATGATTACCAAAATGCTTACTCACCCCAACATTCAACTTCAACTTGGTAAAGATGCTAAAAAGGTTTTAACTTTACAAGACGGCATTATTTATGTTAACGGCGCAGAGTTTGACGGCATGGTTATTTACACAGGTTGCGTTGATGAATTATTTGGCTATAAGTTTGGAACATTGCCATATCGCTCACTTGAATTTAAGTTCAAAACCAAAAAGGTTAAATCGTATCAACCTGCGGCAGTTGTTAACTACACCACAAGCGCAAAGTTTACAAGAATTAGCGAATTCACCAAGTTTACTTGCGCGCCCTTAAAAAAGAGAACGGTTATTGTTAAAGAGTTCCCCAAGGCTTTCAAAAAGGGCAAAAATATTCCTTACTATCCTATTCCACTTGCAGAAAACTTGCTTGAATATGCTAAGTATGAAGAAGAAGCAAAATCTTATAAAAACCTTTACCTTTTAGGTAGGCTTGCAAACTATAAGTATATCAATATGGATATGGCTGTTAAAAATGCTTTGGAACTTTGCGATAGTTTGCTTGGCTTAAAGGAAGAAGTTGTTAAGGAAAAGAAAGTTTCTAAAAAGGCTGAAAGCAAGAAAGAAAAAACGGCTAAACCCGTAAAGGAAGAAAATGCTACTACTGAAAAGGTGGAAGAAGTTAAAGAAACTAAAACCACTAAAAAACCAGCAAAGAAAGAAAAGGTTGAAACAAAGGTAGAACAAACCAAGGCAGAAAAACCTGAGGAAGTTGCACCTGAAACTACAACTGTTGAAAGTGCTACTGAAAGCGCGCCAAAGAAACAAAGAATTACTGGTAAGTGGATTATTGAACAAAAGAGCGAAGGCGAATTTGTTGCTAAACTTTCGGCAATTAACAAAGAAGTAATGCTCACAAGCGAAATCTACACCACCGAAAAGGGCGCAAGGGCAGGTATTGAAACTCTTTGCAAAAACATTACCGAAACTGGTAAGTTTGAAATCTATAAAGATAAAAATAAAAACTACTACTATAAACTCAAAAACCAAAACGGCAGGCTTTTATGTGTTGGCGAAATATATAAGTCAAAAGACCAATGCTTAAAGGCAGTTGAAAGCGTTAAGAGAATTGTTCAAAACGCAGTAGTTGTAGAAGAATTAGTAGTTGGCGAAGGTTATGTTGAATATACCCCACAACCTTTAAACCTTGAAGAAAAGAAAGGCGCAAAGGGTAAGTGGATTATTGAAACTGCAGACGACGGAATGATGGTTGCAAAACTTTTTGCGTCAAACGGTCAACTTATGCTTTGCACAGAAGAAACGGCAAACGAAGAAACTGTGCTTGCAAGAATTGAAGCAGTTAAGAAAAATGCGTTTGACGGCAACTTTATTATTGATAAAGATAAGTTTGGTAGGTTTTACTATAAACTTCGCAACGCGCAAAAAACTGTTATTTGCATAGGCGAAGCATATGAGGCAGTTGATAGTGTTAAAAAGGCTATTGAATCGGTTAGAAGATTTTCTAACACGGCAGTTTTAGTTGATAACGACACCGAAAATAAATAACAAAAAAGCCCTGTGCAAAGGCATAGGGCTTTTATTATTGACAAAATTATCGGTGGATTATATAATTTAAATATCAAAATTAAAGAGGGAAAAGGTTATGACAAAAGCAAAAACTTTAGTCCACTTTTTAACGGCAATCGCTCTAATTATTTTTGGAGTGGTTTTGTTTAAGATTAAAAGTGGCGATATTTCAATGGTTAAAACGCAAAATGCAGATGGCTCATTTGATTATAGTGGGCTTATTAAACTTGTGCTAACATTTTCACTTTGCGTGCTTGGTTTTGCAGGTTTAATTACCGTGCTTAATGATGGTGAGTGGGGCGCGTGGCTTGGTAGCGCAGGTGTAATTGTTGGTGTTGGCGCAGTTGGTGTGTTGTTTGATATCGCTATTATAACGGGAACGGCTATTGCAGGGCTTTACTTTGTTTGGTGGATTATTGCAAGTGTGCGTTGTTTAAGGGCTACTTGGGGTGGATATACCGAAGATAAAATTATGGCAGTATGTAGGTTTATACTTGCCCTTGCTATGGGAACTTTCGTGTTAGTGTTTATGACCTTGCCAGACACGGCAGAAGTTTCTGGTGTGTATACCTTGGCAGGAATAGCATCAATAGTAGGCGCAGTTGCAGTTGCTATTGAGGGAATTGTTTGGCGCAAGTTTGTGTAAAGCATAGTAGGGGAAAATGAGATTTATGAAAAAAATATTTCGTTTTATGTTTGCATTAGTTTTAATGCTTTGTGGAACGCTTTTTGTTGGGTGCGCTGGTGGAGTGCCAAACTTTAACGAAGATGTGCAAGTGGTGTTGCCTGAAAACATTGATTTTGAGCATTTTGAACCACAAGAAAACACCACCTATTACACTTCGCAAGGCTTTTCGCTTATGGCAAGTGTAAACGGCGCGTTTTTAGAAATTGACTATTTTTCACTTGACGGTAATAAGCGCGTTTACGATAACCTTTATTTTTATAGTGAAGATTATATTTATGCAGTAAGTAGCGATTTAAAGTATTTATATGCAGGGCTTAGTGATGTAAACGACCTTGCGTATGCCGAAGAAGAAAAGCAAAGTGGCGAAGAAGTTCAAATAAACTTCAAAAAGCAAGGGGTGTATAAGGTAATATTTGATGTTGATACTCATAAGTTTGATTTAGAGTATAAGCGCGAAATAACTAACCCAGTTTATTACACCATTAAAGATTGCAGTTTTTATACTTTGCGAACAAGTTGGGTGGAAATGAGTGTAAACCCAAACAATTCTAATGAGTTTATGCTAAGCAACTTTGTTTTGCAAAACGAAGAATTGATAGGCTTTTTTAGTAATCTTCACATAAGCAATTATAAAATAACACTTGATGAAAGTTGTAAAAATAAATATTGTTCTGGCGAAGGCATTTTAACTTGGATGAGTGTTGGTGGAACTTATAATATTTATATCAACAAAAAAACTTATAAGGTAAGGCTTGAACTTTGCGACAGTTCATCTGCCACTTATGGCTTAGTGTATTATGACGGAAATGATTTTTTTGATTTACAACCAGTTGACCAAAGCACCCCACACCTTTTCAAGATAAGGCTTGATGTTGATGACGAATACACAAGTGTTCCAAAGTTTTATTCTTCTAAATATACCGATTTTGACTTAACTATAAATAGTTCGGCGCATCTTACAAAAACCGAAAGAAGTGCCTACTTTAAAACGATAGGCACATACGATATAACCGTTGACCTATTAAACTTTGAAATAAGTGTAGAACTACTTGCAGAATAAAAAATCAAAACAAAAAAAGCACGCAAATCGCGTGCTTTTTGATTTTTAAATATTAATTAATTTTTTCAATATTAGCATTAAGTTTTTTTGCCGAAAGTTTTTTATCAATTGCGTTGTAGGTAAAGCCTATTACTATGAACGAATAGAAAGATAAAATTCGCCAAGTTACCATCGCAGGGAAAGCAAGGCCCACCATAAGGTTGGTTTGGAATAGGGCATAGAACGAAAGGTCTGCCGCGCCAGAGTTCCCAGGGGTTGGTATAAACGATATTGCGTTATATAGTATTGTGCAAATGAATATTACTTGTATCCACTCACTCATAACGCCAACGCCCACTATGTCAAAACCAAAGAACTTTAAGGTAAAGTATGAAATAGAGCAAAGCGCAATGTTTTCTAATAGGCTTAGTAAAAAGCAAGAAATTAATAGAAGCGGGCTTGTTGCAATTTTTTTCATACACTTGGTAGTGTGAACTACCGTTTTAAGAGTGCTATAAGTTGTTTCTTTTGGCCTTTTAACAATCCTTAATTTTTCGCCAAGGTGCATAACGAAATGAACTATTTTCGCGCAAGCCCTTGGGAACATTAAAAACATTATAATAAGCAATGGCATAACCATACAAAAGCATAGCCCGATTATTGCAAGCACCGATACGGCAGAATATAAAACACCACCGAAGTTTTCGCTCATTCCAAGCCCGTTATTCTTAAATACCACAAGCGCAGTAATGCCTATTGTTACATATGCAAGTTGGTTTAAGAAGTAGGTGGCAACGGGAAGTGAAGTTGCCGTTCCACCGTGAACACCGTGCTTTGAAAGGTGATAAATCTCAAAAGGTTGACCGCCAACGGCAAGTGGGGTAACCGAATTATAATAATGCCCAACAATACCCGTTTTTAAGCAGGTCCAAAAATGGAACTTGCCAGATAAGTTTTTGCAAGTTAGCGAAAGTTTTAAGCCTTTAAGCACAAAACACATTAGTAGCGATAAAAGTGCAAATAGCAGATATTGCCAACTGGTTGAAAGTATTTCGCCAAACGCTTCCCAAGTAAACTCCACACGGTTTGAACTTGCAGAGAAAAAGTCGTTATAAAAAGTAAATGCTAAAACGCCAACCACAAACACCACGAATAAAACTACGAACAAGGTTTTGAAAATCTTTTGGCGTTTGTTGATGTTTTCATCATCATTAAAACCTAAAAGTTTATTAACCACAAGGTGTTTAACGGGCTGTTTATCAACCTTTTCCTTTTCTTCTTTGGCTTTATTAAGTTGTTCATTAACCCTTGCTTCTTCTTCAAGAGAATCGGCAGAAACTTCAACAACAATGGGTTCGTTGGTGGTTTCATCAAACTCAATTTTCTTGTAAACAGGGGTTTGATTTTCTTTCTTCTTTTTCATAAACTCTTATATATTTTAAGGTAAAAACAAATAAATGTCAATAGAAAAAAGCGTAAAGGCAAAATGGCTTGACTTTTTTTTAATATCATATTATAATTTCATACCGTATTAAGTAGAAAAAAATCGGCTTTAAGGAGAAGTTATGAACATCTACGAAGAACTTTTAGAGCGTGGTCTTATTGCCCAAGTTACCGACGAAAAGGAAATTAAAGATTTAATCAACGGTGGTGGCGCAAGATTTTATATCGGGTTTGACCCCACGGCAGATTCACTCCATGTAGGGCATTTTATGGCGCTTTGCTTAATGAAAAGATTGCAAATGGCAGGCAACAAGCCTATCGTGTTAATAGGTGGTGGAACTGGTCATATTGGCGACCCATCTGGCAGAAGTGATTTAAGAAGTATGCTCACTACCGAAATTATTGAACATAACTGCGCTTGCTTTAAAAAGCAAATGGAAAAGTTTATTGAGTTTGGCGAAGACAAGGCTATTATGGTTAATAATGCCGATTGGCTTTTAGAACTTAAATATGTTGAACTTTTGCGCGAAGTTGGGGCTTGCTTTTCGGTAAACAATATGCTTAGGGCAGAGTGCTATAAGCAAAGAATGGAAAAGGGTCTTTCGTTCTTAGAGTTTAACTATATGATTATGCAATCGTATGACTTCTTGTATTTGCACGACCATTATGGTTGCAATATGCAATTCGGTGGCGACGACCAATGGAGCAATATGCTTGGTGGCACCGAACTTATTAGGAAAAAGCGTGGCAAAGATGCTTATGCTATGACGGTTACTCTTTTACTTAATAGCGAAGGCAAAAAAATGGGCAAAACTGCCAAGGGCGCAGTTTGGCTTGACCCAAATAAAACCACTCCCTTTGAGTTTTATCAATACTGGCGTAATGTTAGTGATGCTGATGTTATGAAATGTATTAAGATGCTAACTTTCTTATCTTTGGAAGAAATTCGCGAAATGGAAAAGTGGGAAGATAGCAGAATTAACGAAAAGAAAGAAATACTTGCTTATGAACTCACTTCGCTTGTTCACGGCAAAGAAGAAGCCGAAAAATGCCAAAGCGTTGCTAAAGCATTGTTTAGTGGTGATGGTGATGACGAAAATATGCCTACCACAGAGTTTGACGAAAGCGATTTTGTTGATGGTAAAATATTTTTAAGCGATATGCTTGTTAAGTGTAAACTTTGCCAAAGCAAAGGCGAAGCAAAAAGGCTTATTCAACAAGGCGGTGTTTCGGTTAACGGCGAAAAGGCAACCGACTTTGCTATGAGTTTTGGCGCAGGCGATTTTGGTGACGGAATAAAAATTAAAAAGGGTAAAAAGGTGTTCCATAAGGCAACACTTAAAAATTAAAGTTAAAAAAGGGGAAAGGTGAATATTATGGATTACAAAAAACTTGCAGAACAGTTAAAGGCAAAATATAACGAAGCCATTTTGCCCGTTAGACATATTGGTATGACATTAGAAGAACATTTTAAGAGCAAGGGTCAAAAGTTTAGTGCAGAAATATTCTGCAAGCAATTTGATTGCATTTTGCAATACTCTATGCTTGAAATTGCAGTTGCAGATGGCACAATTACTGGTGTAGAACTTGCTATTGTTAAAGAAATTACCAAGTATTGCGATTTAGTTAAATACATTAACTCTAACTACAACGCAAAAATTACTTGGGAAGACATTTTAAAGGCAGGCGTTCCCACCGTTAAAAAGTGGCTTGCAAACCAAAAACCATTGCTTGATAAACTTGCTGAACAGTTTGTTTATGGTTTTGCTTTCGTAGATGCATCTGTAACAAAAGAAGATATCTTAAAAGAACTTATTGCGGGTTGGGCAGGTGTTTTAGGACTTCTTTCTTGTGCTGATGGTGATGGCAGTAATAGTGAAAGAGAAGCGCTTAGAAAATGCTATGTTATGGAAGTTGTAAATAAAATTGAAGAACTTGTTAAAAAGATAGAAAACGAATAATTAAAATTAAAGCCCCGATTACTTCGGGGCTTTTTTATTGACAAAGAGTGATAATTATAGTAAACTATAATAAAATATAACAAAGGAAAAGGGGTTTATTATGGAAGAATTAGTAGCACATCTTATTAAAAATTATGATGAAGCAGAACAAATAGTGGCAGGCTGTGGCGAAACTTTAGAAAACTATTTTAAGAGCAAAGGTCAAAAGTTTAGCGCAGAAATATTCTGCAAGCAATTTGATTGCATTTTGCAATATTCTATGCTCCAAATGGCAGTTGCAGATGGAAATATTGACCAAAATGAGTGGCTTTTCATTAAAGAAGTTACCAAGCATAGCGATTTAGTAACCTATATCAACACCAAATATAAAACCAAAATTAATTGGGACGCAATTTTGCAAGCAAGCAACGATTCAGTTGAAAAATGGCTTGAAGTAAATAAAGAGTATGTTGATAAACTTGCAGAAGAATTTATTTACGGATTTACTATGGTAGATTTTTCAGTTGATGCCGATTTAGAAGATGCTTTATGTGAGGCAACTGCAGGTGTTATGGCAGTTCTTGGCTATGCAGATGGCAATAGCGAAGAACTTGAAAAGAGTGCCGCTGGTAACAGTTTAATTGTTGAAGTTTTAGCAGCTATTAGCAATAATCTTGACAAGGCAAATAACCACTAATTTTAATTAAAAAAATTAAAGCCCCCACGCCAACGGCGTGGGGGCTTTTTGTTAGAAAAATACTTGCGATTTAGCCTTTTACTGAAACTATAATTTTTGCAGTTTCTTCGGCAGATATTCTAATAGAAACGGTGTAGTTTCCAAGTGCCTTTATGTTAGAAGATAAAACTATTTTCTTCTTATCAATATCATAGCCTTGTTCGTTTAATTTATCGGCAATTTCTTTGCTTGTAACACTACCGAAAAACTTACCATTATCGCCAAGTTTAACATTGATTACAACTTCTTTTCCGTCAAGTTTTTCGCGAAGTTCTTTGTTGGCTTTTAACTGCTCTGCACGGTGAAAGGCCTCTGCTTCTTTTTTGTTTTTATGTTCGCTCATAGCCTGTGCGTCGGCTTCTTTTGCCAAGCCGTTTTTAATGAGATAGTTTCTTGCAAAGCCATCTTTTGCTTCAATGATATCGCCTGCTTTGCCACTACCTTTAACATCTTTAATTAAAACAACTTTCATTTTTAATTTCTCCTTAATTTTCAATAGATATTTTATATTCTTTTAATTTCTTTGTCAAGGGGCGCGCGAATACTTTTTAAGTTTTGGCGCAAAATAGGGTTAAGGAGAAAATGTATGAGTAGAAATTATTCAGTTAAGTGTGATGTTAGAAAATGTTCACACAATGCAGATGGTTGTAACTGTTCGCTTGATTGCATTAAGGTAACTTGTAGCGACGGCAGTTGCACCTGTTGTGGAAGTTTTGATGAAAAAACCGAAGAGTAAAAATTAAAAAACGAAACCACCCGTTAAATATGGGTGGTTTTGTTTTTCATATATTATTCAAGGTGTAGCCCTAACCGAACTACGCTAATATTTTAACATCTTTTTTTAAGATGTCAATACCAAATAAAAAAATAATTGTGGTTTTTATAAGAAAATCTTTTTTAGGAAAGGGAAGTTTGCGCTTAATCTACGATTAAGGTTTGACAAACGCGCGCGTATATATTATAATACTAAATTGATAAATTATATAGTAGGGGTATCCCGCTATCAAAACCGGAGGTTTAAAATTATGGCAGAAGAAGTATTGCTTACTAAAGAAGGCAAAGAAGAACTTGAAAAAAGGCTTGAATACTTAAAGGTTGAAAAACGCGCAGAAATTACCGAAAGAATTAAAACTGCAAGAGAGTTTGGTGATTTAAGTGAAAACGCTGAGTATGATGCTGCTAAAAACGAACAAGCGCAAATTGAAGGCGAAATCCAAGAAATTGAAACCAAATTAAAATATGCAGTTATTATTAAAGATTCTGCTAAAAAGGGCGTTGTTTCACTTGGTAGCAAGGTTGACTTTATTGAAGACGAAAGTGGCGAACTTTGCACTTACGAAATAGTTGGAACTACCGAAGCAGATGTTGAGGCAGGCAGAATCTCTAACGAATCGCCTATCGGCAACGCGCTTCTTGGAAGAAAGGCAGGCGAAAATGTTAAAGTTGTAGTTCCTGCTGGTATTACTTCTATCACTATTAAGAAAGTATATTAAAATTAGGCTAACAAAGTAGGTTTAAAATGGAAGAAAAGAACATAACTCCTGCCATAGAAGAGCAGGACCTTAACGAAATATTAAGGGTTAGAAGAGAAAAATTAGATAACCTTAAAGCAAGTGGCAAGAACCCTTTTGAAAAGGTTCGTTACGACAGAACGGCTATGAGCGCAACCATTAAGTCTAACTATGCCGAATACGAAGGCAAAACAGTTGGTATTGCTGGTAGGCTCATTTCTAAAAGGGTTATGGGTAAAGCGTCGTTCGCAGTTATTTTAGATGGCGAAGGAACTATTCAAAGTTACCTTTCTATAAACGACCTTGGCGACTCTTATTTAGAGTTTAAAGATTACGATATAGGCGATATTATCGGTATAACTGGTAAGGTGTTTACCACAAGAACTGGCGAAATATCTGTTCACGCAGAAAGTGTTGAACTTTTATCAAAATCCCTTTTACCATTGCCTGAAAAATACCACGGTTTAAAAGATGAAGATACCAGATACCGTCAACGCGAAATTGACTTAATTGCAAACCCCGAAGTTAAAAGAACTTTTGTTGCAAGAAGTAAGATTTTAACGGAAATTAGAAACTATTTAGATGGCGTTGGCTATTTAGAAGTTGACACACCTGTTTTACAACCACTTGAAATAGGCGCTGCGGCAAGACCTTTTAAAACTTTCCACAATGCCTTAGGAATTGATATGTATTTAAGAATAGAAACCGAACTCTATCTTAAAAGGCTTATCGTTGGTGGTTTTGACAAGGTTTATGAAGTTGGCAGAATATTCCGTAACGAAGGTATGGACAAATCGCATAACCCAGAGTTTACCACCGTTGAAATGTATCAAGCATATAGCGATTACTTTGATATGATGGACTTAATTGAAAATATGTATAAGCATATTACCGAAAAGGTGTGTGGAACTACTCAAATTACCTATCAAGGCGTTGATATTGATATGGGTAAAAAGTGGGAGCGTATGACTATGGTTGAAGCCGTTAAGAAATACGCTGGTGTTGACTATAACGACTGGGCTACCGACGAAGATGCAAGGGCAGTTGCCAAAGCAAAAGGCGTTGAAGTAGAAGAAGGCGATTCGGCTACTAAAGGGCATGTGCTTATTGCTTTCTTTGATAAGTTTGTTGAAGATAATCTTATTCAACCAACCATTATCTATGATTACCCCGTAGAAAACTCTCCACTTGCAAAGAGAAAGCCATCAAACCCAGCATTTACCGAAAGGTTTGAATACTTTATTTACGCAAGGGAAATGGGTAACGCGTTTAGCGAACTTAACGACCCTATTGACCAAAAAGAAAGGTTTGTAAAGCAAGTTGCTGAAAAGCGCGCCAAGGGTGGAAACGACGCTAAGGTTGACGAAGATTTTGTTACCGCATTAGAATACGGTTTGCCACCAACAGGTGGTTTAGGTTTTGGGGTGGATAGGCTTGTAATGTTACTTACAGATAGCGCGTCTATTCGTGATGTAATATTGTTCCCAACAATGAAACCTATAAAGAAGTAAAAAGTTTATCGGGCGATAAAAAAATAAGGAAAGGCTAAATGGATAATAGAATAACTAAGCCAAGGCTATCAAACTTTTTGGCTTACGAATGGCTTTTAATATTATTAACTTTTGCGCTCGCAATTTTGGGGTGGGAAGTCTTGTTCACAGTAGGAAAGGTTAAACTTACTGAGGGGCAGGCTTTCTACTACTATTACGATATGAATGTATCGGCAAACGACGATGGGTTTAGAAACTATTTAGGCGATACTTTTAGTTATGATATTTTAGAAGTTCGTGGCGAAAAAATACCAAGCGAAAGCATTGATGTTGATGTGCTTACCGTTAAGTATTCGGCAAAAAAACTTGATGCCGTTTTTGCTAATGGTTCGTTAAATGAACCAGATGAAAACGGTTATAGGGCAAGTAGGGCTAACACCATTGTTGATGCGTATGAAGTTTTAGATTTTCACTCTCTTTACGAAATGGCGTGTGATTATCTTAAAGGTTTTTTAAAAACTGGCGAAAGCGACTATTTGATCTTTTCTAATTTAGATACCGAAAAAATTGAACAATGTTTTTATAGTAGAAACGGAAAAGATAACCGTTATCGCGCAGGGCAAATAAGTGCGAAAAACGAACTTGAAAGGATTGAAAAACTCTGCCTTGAAGTTAAAGACTTTAAGAAGATTTTAGAGTTTGATGAAACGCTTTCGGCAGAAAACTCAATTTTTTATAGATACACTAAATACGAACAAGCCTACAAAACTTCTTACTTTGAAAAGGATAGAGAAAACTATAAAGAAGAATACGATTTGCAAACGGAAAAGTGCTATGGCTTAAAACTTGATAAGTTGCCAAACACTTCCACAAGCGAATTTTTTAGAATAGGCTCTAACACCGATAGCAAAGACATAGTGCTTATGGCCGTTGAGTTTTTAGGCGAAAATAAAGACTTGCAGTTTGAAAGCATTGCCTTTATAAACACGGTTGTTCGCTCTTTTAGTTCGGTGCTTTAATAGTATGAAATTACACCTTTTAGAGTTTTTGAAAAAATACTCACACACTAAACCTATAAGATTGCATATGCCATCTCATAAAGGCAATAAGGGTTTTAATAAACTGTTTCCTATTGCAAGCATTGACATAACGGAAATAGAAGATAGTGGGTTATACTCATCAATAGAAAAAGCCGAAAAAGACCTAAAAGATATTTTAGGCGCAAAGTTTATTAAGATTATTTCATCTGGCGCAAGCGTAGGTGTGCTTTCTATGGTGTATTCGGTTAAAGATAGTGGGAACTCTATTTTAATTAACCGTTCGGCACACAAAAGTGTTTATAACGCGCTTAAACTTAGTGGCATTGAACCTATTATTTGCGCTAACGGTATTACTGATGGTTTGCCCGATTTACCAACTGCCGAAGAAACGGCTAAAATGTTAGATGCTAATAAAAATGCGATAGGTGTTTTATATACCTATCCAGATTACTATGGCAGAACATTTGATATAAGGGCTATATATAACGAAGTTAAAAAGCGCAATAAACTTCTTTTAATTGATGGCGCGCACGGTGGGCATTACGCGTTTATTGATAATTTAGTTTACGCAGGCGAATATGCCGATATTTGGGTTGATAGTTTGCATAAAACGGCAAGCACATTAAACCAAGGCGCGTTGGTTTTAGCAAACATTGACAAAACGGAAAGTTTAAGTGATGCCATTGATATCTTTAATACCACAAGCCCAAATTATCCTATAATAGCATCTTGTGAATATGGCATAAAAGAACTTGCAAAAAGCAAAAAGCAAATGAAAGTTTTTTGTGAAATTGTTAATGGCTTAAAAGAGGAACTAACTAATTTAGGGGTGTGCGTTGTTGAAACGATTGACCCTTATAAAATCACTATTGACCTTGTTAAAAGTGGAATAAATGAAAAGTCGCTTTTAACGGAATTAGATAAAAAGAAAATATACTTTGAACTTTTGGGCGGCGGATTTATAACATTTATGCCCTCAATAAAAACAAAGAAATGTGAACTTATCGCTCTTAAAAAGTCAATACTTGAAGGGCTAAAAGTTAAAGAAGAAATTAAAGAAAGAGAAACCTTTTCTATCCCTAAAAAGCGCGTGGGTTATTTAAAGAGCGCGCTTAGTGAAAGCGAAGAAGTTTTGATTAGCGACGCGATAGGAAGAGTTTCGGCAGAAAACGCAGGGGAGTTTCCACCTTGCTATCCACTTATTGTTTGTGGCGAAGTTGTTAATAAAGAAATTGCTGAAAGGCTAATGTGTGCCGAAAGGCAAGGCAAGGCTTTTGGCGTTAAAAACGGAAAGATAAAAGTTAGGAAGATTAAAAATGAAAGGTAAGTTTATAACCTTTGAAGGGTGCGAAGGGGTTGGAAAATCTCGCCAAATAAAACTTTTAGAAGAATATATGAAAAAAAATAATGTAGACTACTTACTCACGCGTGAGCCAGGTGGGTCTATCATTAGCGAAAAGATTAGGGGCATAATTTTAGATAAGGAAAACGATAAAATGACCCCTGCTTGCGAAGCGCTTTTATACGCATCTGCAAGGGTGCAATTATTAGACGAAGTTTTAAAGCCAGAACTTGAAAAGGGTAGGCTTGTTATTTGCGATAGGTATGTTGATTCTTCCCTTGCTTACCAAGGCTATGCAAGAGGGCTTGGGTATGAGTTCGTTGCTAAAATTAACGACTATGCGCTCAAAAACTTTTGCCCAGACTATACTGTGTTTTTAAAACTCACGCCCGAAGAAGCATTTAAAAGAAAGGGTGGTGTAGATAAAACCGATAGGGTTGAACTACTTGGCAAAGAGTTCCACGAAAAAGTGTATAACGGATATTTAGAACTTGCTAAAAAGTTTAGCGATAGGTTTATCGTTATTGATGCAAGTGGCTCTAAAGAAGAAACACATCAAAAAATTATTAACGCATTAAAAGAAAAGGGCATTTTATGAAAAAACTTTTTGCGCTTTTAGAAAACACCGAAGGGTTTAATATAATCAAACGCGAAAAGAAAAGCGGCGCAGTTTCGCACGCCTATTTGGTGGTGTGTGCTGACGGCGAAAACCTTACGGAAATTTTAAAAGAGTTTGCTAAACTTATAGCCTGCAAAGAGGGCGCGCCTTGTGGAAAGTGTAGGGATTGCACTTTAATAGATAGTGGCGCGCATAGTGATGTTTTGGTTTACCCAAAAACCGATTCGGTTAAAACGGAAGATATAGTAGACTTAATAGAACAAAGTTATATTAAGCCTATTGAAAGCGATAAAAAGATTTTTATTTTATCGCATGCCGAAACAATGAACTTGCCTGCGCAAAATAAACTTCTTAAAACATTAGAAGAGCCACCTAAAAATGTGCATTTAATTTTAGGGGCTACTACTGAATACGGTTTACTTCCCACCGTGCTATCAAGGGTTAAAAAGATAGAGATTAAAGGGTTTAGCGAAGAAGTTTTAATTGATTTTTTAAGCGAAGAATGCCCCGATTTAGTTAGGCTTAAAGAAGCCGTGTCTTGTGCAGACGGAACGGTTTCGGGTGTTAAAAGGTTATACGAAGACGAAAAGTTTAGAGAGATAAAATCGCTTTGTGAAAGCATTGTTATAGATATGCTTTCAAGCAAGCAAGTTTTACATTTTGCCGAAAAGGTAATGGTGTATAAAGAAGAAATAGAACTGTTTTTGTCGGTGTTAGAAAGGGTGCTTGGCAACCTATTATATATAACCGCAGAACAAGAACAGTTGGTTAAAAATAAAGCCGATATTAACGCGTTAAAAAGGGCAACGGGCTTTAAGAAAGGGTCGGTGCTTAACGCGTTAGAGTTAATATGCACGGCAAGAAAGAAATTGAAGTTTAACGCAAACGCTCAAATGCTCGTTGAGTGGTTGCTTTTTGGAATATTGGAGGGCAAACATAAATGGCAAAAATTATAGGGGTTAAGTTTAGGTCAAGCGCAAAAGTTTATTATTTTGCGCCTGCAAACGAAACCGATATATACGAAGAAAAAACTGGCGTTATTGTTGAAACGGCAAAGGGTTTAGAATACGCCACGGTTGTTTTCGGGGTTAAAGAAGTTAGCGAAGATGAAATTGTTCAACCACTTAAAAGCGTGGTTAGAAAGGCTAATGAAAAAGATGAAAAGAACATAAAAGAAAACCAAAAAAAGATACCCGAAGCATTAGAGTTCGCAAACGCAAAAATTGCAGAGCGAAACCTTAATATGAAACTTATCGGCGCAGAGTATTCTTTTGACGGAAAAAAACTTGTTTACTATTTTTCGGCAGATAATCGTATTGATTTTAGGGAACTTGTTAAAGACCTTGCCGCGCGCTTTCATGTTAGAATTGAACTTAGGCAAATAGGTGTTAGAGATGAAGCAAAACTTCTTGGTGGTATTGCGCCTTGTGGTAGGGCGTGCTGTTGTTCGTCTTGTATGCCAGAGTTTTCAAAGGTTTCAATTAAAATGGCAAAAACGCAAGGCTTGCATTTAAACCCCGGTAAGATTTCTGGGCTTTGTGGTAGGCTTATGTGTTGCTTGGAATACGAAAACGATTACTATGCAAGCGTATACAAAAAAATGCCCAAACTTGGTGGCGCAGTAAAAACACCTGAGGGGGACGGTGTGGTTGTTTCTAACGATATGCTTAAACTTATAAGCAAGGTAAAAATTACTGCAAAAGACGGAACTGAAACTTATAAAGATTTCCCAGTAGATAGGTTAGAGTTTAAGAAGAACAATAACGGTGGCAATAAAAAAGACGCCGACGACGAAACCGACGATATAGACAGCGAAGAGATGAAAAAACTTTTGGATTAGTGTAGACAAATGAAAATGTTTATGATATAATCCATAATATAAAAAATATATAAACGGGAGGTAGAAAATTATGGCATTCAAAATTACCGATGCTTGCATTTCATGTGGTGCATGTGCGGATACCTGTCCTTGTGGCGCAATTAGCCAAGGCGATACCCAATACAACATTGACGCAGAATCTTGCGTAAGTTGTGGCGCTTGTGCAAGCGGTTGCCCCGTAGAAGCAATCGTTGAAGAATAATTTATTCTTAAACAAAAACGCGATAAGGCGCGCGCATTAGTTTTTGCGCGCGCCTTAATTCTTTTAAATTATGGAACGATTAGAAGACCTTAACCTTTTAGGCTTAAAAATCTATCAAGACGATAGTTTATATTGTTTTACAAGCGACGCAGTTTTGCTGTCGCACTTTGCCACGGCTAAAAAAGGGGATTTGGTTGCCGATTTTTGTTCGGGTAGCGGAATTGTTGGGCTTAACTTTTATGGGCTTAACAACAATTTGGTTAAAGAAGTTCACGCCTTTGAAATGCAACCTGAAATGTGCGCGCTTTGCGATAAAACCATAAAGTATAACGGCCTTGAAAATGTGTTTACCTTGCATAACGCTAAACTTCAAGACATTGATAGCACTTTTAACGAAAAGTTTTCGCTTGTGCTTTGCAATCCACCTTATATGGATAAAAACTCTGGGTTTTCTGCCGAAGAATATAAAATTGCCGTTTGCAAGGCAGAAATTGAATTAACTCTTACCGAACTTATTAAAGCAGTTTCTAAATGCTTAAAGTTTGGTGGTAGGTTTTGCGTGGTGCACCGTGCCGATAGACTTTGCGAACTGTTTTATGAAATGAAAAACCATAATATAGAGCCTAAAAAAATGCAACTTGTGTATGGTGGAAAAAAAGAGCCATACCTTGTTTTAGTTGAGGGTGTTAAGGGTGGAAAGAGTGGGCTTAAAGTTATGCGCCCGATAGAAAATTAAGGGGGAAAATATATGCTATATTTTGTTGCAACGCCTATAGGCAACTTAAAAGATATAACCTATCGCGCAGTAGAAGTTTTGAATATGGTTGATGAAATCGCTTGTGAAGATACCCGCCACTCTTTAACTTTATTAAACCACTACGGCATAAAGAAACCACTTTTTTCATACCACAAGTTTAACGAACTTGACTGCGCCGAAAAAATTATAGCAAAACTAAATAGTGGCTTAAATATTGCAGTTATTAGTGATGCAGGTATGCCTGTTATTAGCGACCCCGGTAATATTTTATGTAAAATGCTAAAAGAAAGGGGGCTTGAATACACGGTAGTCCCCGGGGCAAACGCAGCACTTTCTGCGCTTATACTTTCGGGGCTTGATGCCGATACCTTTACCTTTTTGGGCTTTTTGAAAGGTAAAGAGAGCGAAAGGAAAAAGTTTTTAGAAAAGTATAAAAGTTTAGATACCACCCTAATTTTTTATTGCGCCCCACACGATGTTAAAAAAGATATTGCAACCATTTATTCGGTGCTTGGCGATAGGGTTTGCGTTGCCGTTAAAGAAATTACTAAACTTTACGAAAGTGCAATTACTTTTAATCTTAAAGATGGCTTTCCCGTAGAGCCGAAAGGCGAGTTCGTTTTAATAGTAGAAAAAGGTAATGCCGAAAATCCATTACATGAAATGACCGAAGAAGAACACTATAAAAGTTTAATAAATAAGGGAATTGACAAAAAAGAGGCAATAAAAATAGTTGCCAAAGAGCGTGGTGTTCCAAAAAGTTCACTTTATAAATACACTATTGAAAAGGAAGTGTAAATGACTAATTTTGCATTGTGGCTTGATAGCGCATTTCACTCTTTTGACTTGGGTGTGTTAAGGTTCTATAACGGATTAGCCTTAAAGGCAGGCAACTTTTTAACCCCACTTATGAACTTTATATCCTTTTTTGGCAAGGGTGGAATATTTTCAATAATATTTACTTTAACATTAATTTTGTTTGCAAAAACAAGAAATGCAGGCTTAACTGGGCTTATCGCCTTTTTGATAGGCGTAATTTTAGTTAATGTTATTCTTAAACCTTTGGTGTTAAGGGCGCGCCCCTATACTCATAGCGAAATAAATGAGTGGTGGCAGTTAGTTGGCGCAAATACAGAGAGTGACTACTCTTTTCCATCAGGCCATGTTTCTGCCTTTACAACTGCGCTTTTAGGCACATCATTTGCCTTAAAAAATAAAAAGTGGCTATTTTTAACCCTGCCTTGCGCACTACTTATGGCAGTTTCAAGAAACTACCTTATGATGCATTATGCTACTGATGTTCTTGCATCATTTATAACTTCTACCATAGCAATAGTTTTAGCATTATTAATAGTAAAACTAATCTATAAAAAACTTGAAAACACCGAAAACAAGTTTACAACTTTTATGTTAACTGCAAGCATAGTAAACTTATTTAAGAAAAAAGAAAAAACCGAAAAATAAAATTAAAAAAACAAATCGCCCAAGCAATTTGCTTGGGCGATTTTACTATTTTAAAAAATAGTTGAAAAAAACATAAAAGTATGTTATATTAAATGCGTCACACAAAACTAAATAGTCTTTTACAAGGTAACTCTTTATTTTTAAAGGGTATATTTTTGTTTATCATTGAAAATCATAGAATTTGAAAAAATGCAAATTCCACTTGATTTTTAGTGATAGGTTATCCTTTCGGCTATTTTGAGATTTGTGTGACAACAACGGAGTTTGCGTTTTAGTGCGTTAACTTCGGTTGGCGCACTTTTTTATTTTGGGGGATAGAAATGAAGATAAAAATAAAAAAATTATTTAGCCTACTTTTAGTGAGTGTTGCGTGTTTATGTGGATTGTTTGCGTGTCACAATATTGATGGCAATGGTAATGGGGGAGAAAGTGGTGATAGTCAAAATGTAGAAACCGATTGGGCATTGGTTTTTGTGGTAGAAAGTGGTGTGGTAAAGGGTTTAAGTGAATACGGAAAAACTTTAAACGAAATTATTATTCCTGAAAGTATTAATGGTGTAGATATAACAACTATCAATTCAAGAGCGTTTGAAGCCTGCAAAAGTTTGGTGAGTGTAATTGTGCCAAGCGGTATAACAAATGTTGGGTATAATGTTTTTCAGGGGTGTTCAAGTTTAACGATATATTGTGAAGTCGAAAGTAAGCCATCTGGGTGGAATTATGATTGGAATCCTTCAAGTTGTCCAGTTGTTTGGGATTGCGACAACAATGAAGTAGCAGATGATGGATTTATTTATAAAATTAATAGTTGTGTGCGCTATGGAATAAAAAATGGAGTTGCGACCGTAGTAAAACAACCAACAAATATAACCACTGCAAATATTTCGAAAAATATTATTTATAAAGGCAATAGTTATGGTGTAACAAGTATAGGCAATGGCGCGTTTCG
>JAFTSI010000005.1 GCA_017467345.1 Clostridia bacterium | reverse complement strand
GCGCCGTCTTCACCAAATTCGCCGTGCAAGGCGTTTATGCCAACGGCTATATCGCAAAGTGGTTTTAGCTTTTTGCCCTTAACCCAAAAAAGAGTTGGGCTACCTGCAACTAAACACACCCGTTTTAGTTTTTTATAGTTTGGTTTTTTGTGAGTTTCAATATCAAAAAAGTCTTCGCCAGTCCACCACGAATTATCGTAGTCAATAAAAATAGGCACGGGAATATGCTCACCCTTTTTTAGCGCGTTTAAGGTTAGCGCGCCTGTTATACACGAAATGTCGTGCTCAATAGATTTGCCACCGAAAAATACTGCTATATTTTTCATATAAAAAAACACCTCCGCTTTTATTTTTTTGCTTTGGTGTTTTTTGTTATTTTTTAGTTTGTAAATTAGTTATAGTTATCAGGCAAGTCGTTTTCAAACAAAACTACATCACCTTCTTTTACCATTGCGTTAAGTTCTTTATTGCCTTTATTAAGGTTTGTGGCAAACTTGATGTTTTCCTTTTTCATACCACCTTCTAAAAGCCCTGCAAGAATCATTTCGGCATTTTGCCTGCCTATAATTATAACATGGTCGGCGTGTTTTGCTAAAATCTTGCCCATTTCCATATTAGCCATATTTTCATCTTTGCCAAGTTCTACAAGCCCTGGTGTTAAAACTATTTTTCTGCCGTTAAATAGGTCTAAAACTTCCATTGCTGCAACCACGCCATCAATGTTTGCGTTATAACTATCGTCAATAATAACTATGCCTTTATTGTTTGGCATAAGTTCAAGCCTATGACCTATTGACTGAATACGGTTTATACCAAGCGCAATTTCAATAGGGGTCATACCCATTTTATAGGCAACCGCCGCCGCCAAGCAAATGTTTTTAATACTGTGTTTGCCAAGTAGCACGGTAGAACAAGGCACGCCTTCTTCACCTTTAATGTTTAAGGTAAAGGAAGTTCCGTGTTCGCCAACACTAATGTTTGATGCGCTAACTAAATTGTTTTCGGGGTTAGAAACACCTGCAAAGTATTTTTCACCGTTAAACCTATTAGCAAGTTCAACTGAGTTTTCATTATCGGCAGAGAAAAAGCCTTCGCCACCATCAGTTAAGTTTTCAAAGAGTTCAAACTTGGTGTCTTTAATATTTTCAAGAGTTTTAAATGTTTCTAAATGTTGAATATTTACACCTGTTAGCACGCCATACATAGGGCTAACAATTTTGGCAACTTCTTTTATATCGCCCCTATTCCTTGCCCCCATTTCTGCAATAAATACATCATGAGTGCTATCAAGGTGTTTTACCGTTAAGGCAATACCCATAGGAGTATTAAATGATGCTGGGGTTGCTAAAACCCTATATTTTTGAGATAGAATTGACTTTAATATTTCTTTAACTGTGGTTTTGCCAAAACTACCCGTTATGCCTATTTTTAGTATTTGCATACGCTTTAATTTAAGCGTTGCTCTTTTAATAGCAAAGTGCTTAACTATCGTTTCAAATGGCGAAGTGAGTAATGATGAAAAGTATAGTATAAAGGGTGTGAGTATAGGCATTACGCATATTAGCGAAAACCTTAATATTCCCACAACTTCGCTACCTATAACAAATGCTAAATAGTTAAGTAATGTTAAAAAGCCAAAGGTTATTACACCTAACACTATACAATAAACTATTATAAGCCTAATAAGCCTACCAGTTTTACGCAAGGGAACTTTTGCATTTACCTTGCTTTCGGTGTTGATATATAAAATGGTGAATAATAGGTATGAAACAAAGCCCACTAACGAAGATATATCATAACCCAAAACCGAAGAAAAGCACATTGCTATAATGCAGAAAAACAAGAAACCCATTAAGCATAACAGCATTAGCCTTGAAAGGTATGGGGTTTGTGGGTTTTTTAGCCATTTAAAATAGCGTTTTGCTTTATAGCCACATAGTTGCAAAACAAGTAAAAACTTCATTGACGCGAAAAATAGTAGCACGGCGTTTAACACCGATACCACTATGCTAAATATTAGCGGTGCGCCTGATAACATACTTGAAAAACTTTCTAATCCTACTGGAAACATATTTAATTATAAGAGTAAAAACTCTTTTACCTCCATATTGAATATATACGGTTTATCTACAAAGGCAAAATGCCCTGCCCCTTTTATTACTAATAGTTCACTTGTTTTTATGCCCTTTGCAATTCTTTTTGCCATATAGGGCGGTGTTTCTTTGTCTTGCTCCCCCACCACCACAAGCGTTGGGGTAATTATATCATTTAACTTATTATCTAAATGCTCATTAACAATTTTAATAAAACTTTGTTTCATTATATCGCTTAAAGCATTGTAATCTTTTGAATAAAACCTTTTTAGCCCTTCTTTTTTAACAAAAGGTTTAAGTGTTTTATAGCATAATTTTTTAAGCGCGCGCTTAAAAGAAAACTTTGGTTTTAGCCCTGCGCTTCCTGTTAGCACTATCTTTTCAAAAAAATCGGCATTTTCACTTGCAAGTTTTATTGCTATTCGCCCACCAAATGAGTGGGCTATCACTAACGGCTTAACTATGTTATACTCTTTTAGTTTCTGCTTAACTTCTTCTATGTAGTCGTTTAGTGAATATGGGTATTCCATATTAGCATTTTCGCCAAAGCCTTTAAGGTCAAAAGCCAAAATATTAAAGTAGTTTGCAAAAAATGAAAGTTGATAAGCAAAACTTTCTTTACTTGATAGGTAGCCGTGCAAAAACACAAGCCACTTTTTTTCAGGTGTAGAAAATATTACTTTATCTATACCGTTAACTCCTTTGCCAAAATCAAAGCATCTTCCAAATTAGAGTAGTATTTCTTGCGTATAGATATTTCATTAAAGCCCAACTTTTTGTATAACGATATTGCTGGAATATTTGAACTTCTTACTTCAAGTAAAACCCTATTTATGCCTTTACTTTTAACATCTTCAAGCATTTTATTGATTAAACTTTCGGCAATTCCTTTTCTTCTAAACTCTTTTAAAACGAACACCGTTTCAATATCGGCAAAATCAATTGATGTTGAATAGGTTATAAAGCCTATAATCTTGCCCTTTTCTATTTTGCCAAGCGCAAAAAAATGACCGTTGTTAAACCCACTTTCAAGCGCATTTAAATCGTAAGCATCACTAAACTCACTTTTAAATAAAGCAAGTTCATTAGCATTTGATATATCTAAACTTACTATCATCTGCCCTCTTCCGCCTGACTTTTTCGTATGTATAATGGAACAAGCGAATTTGCATCAACATTTACTAAATGCTTTTTATTTTCAATAGCATTTATTAGCCCAGTTGAAACGGAAACAATTTCGGCATTTACATTTTCAATCTCTTCAAAGGCTAAAAGTTTATATTCTTTTTTAAGTTCGTTTAGTTCGCTTTCGCTTATAAACGACGGTTCAAACTCCACTTCATAGCCGTTATACCCACACGCATAAAAACTGCCGTGTTTTGCGTTTATTAGGGCTAAATGCTTACCGCTATCTTTATTATATGCCAAGGTATCAAAAGTAGTTATTGAAAGCACGGGCTTATTAGTTGCAAAGGCAAGTGCCTTTACCGTTGAAACACCTATCCTTATGCCTGTAAATGAGCCTGCTCCCACAACGCACGCAAAAAAATCGCAATCGCTTAAAGTTAGCCCTGCTCTATCTAAAAGTTTTTCCGTTTCTACCATAACGCTTTGTGAGTGCTTTACCCCACAAGTTTTATCTTCGTAAACGAAAGTTTTTCCATCTTTACAAGCAATCAGTAAAAGAGTGGTATTTGATGTGTCTATTGCTAAATAATTCATAAAATTATTTTTCGTTCCTTTTCGCCCGTTTTTTCTATTACTACCTTTTTATAGGTTTTTGGTAGTGCGTCTTTAATATTTTCTGCCCACTCAATTATACAAATGTTTTCGCCGTTAAAGTAATCGGTAAGCCCTAAAAGTTCGGCTTCTTCGCCACACGATAATCTATAACAATCGTAGTGATAAATATAATCGCCATAAACATTTAAATAGGCATAGGTTGGGCTTGTTATTCCATCTAAATTAAAGTATTTGCAAAGCCCTTTAACAAAGGTGGTTTTGCCTGCGCCTAAATCACCTTCTAAAACTATTAAATCGCCAGTTTTTAAGGTTTTTGCGTATTCAAATGCTATGCTTTCGGTATCTATTGCCGATTTACTTATTAGTTCCATAGTTTTATTATAAACCTAACCTGCTATTTTGTAAATCATATTTTCTTTATTATATAAGAAATCCTTTTATATAATAGTATAGTTAAAATCGCCGTTGCCACCCCTTTTATTAGGTTAAATAGCAACACGAAATGCCATAAGTTACTAAACCATTCCCCTGCCTTTTCGCCCATAAATAGTGGGAAGTTTATAAACCTATTAGTTAAAAGGGCAACCCCTGCTTGCAACACGCAAGAAATTGCAAGGGTTATTATAACGGTTGGCAAGCCCTTTTTAAAATGATATACAAGGGTTGGCATCAACACAAAACTTACCGTTACTATAAAGTTTGCAATTTCGCCAACGCCACCCGTTCCAGAGCCTATTATAAAGCGCAAAAGTTCTTTAATAAATGAGCAAGTAATTCCTGACCACGCACCAAATATAAAGCCTGCAAGGGTTATAAACACCATTGAAAAATCAAGTTGTAAAAAACTTGCCGACGGAAATATAGGAAACTCTAATAGAGATATTACAAACGCAAGCGCAGAAAATAACGCAGTTCCTACAATTTGTTTTGTTACACTTTTTTCAGCCATAAAAATACGCCCCTTTATTTTTCGGGGCGTAGAAAAAATGCGTTTTTAAAAAATATTAAAAACCTATTCTTTTTCCATCCGGACTTTTACCGTCGGTTTAGGAAATTAACCTAATCAGCCTTTCGGCTCGCAGACTTTACTGCCGATAGGGAATTGCACCCTGCCCCAAAGAATATTTTTTAGTTCTTTATTATTTTATACCTTGCGCTTTATTTTGGCAAGGGTTTTACTTTAATTTTAAAGATTTTACCTTAAATCTTTGCAAAAGGTCTTTACCTATATCGTCGGCATAAGGGGTTAAAATTACATCTACTTCTAACTTAAATAGGTTCATTACTGCAACTGCCGTTTCAATGTTGCCCAAAACCTTATACTTTAACTTTCCTTTATATTTATTTGCAAAGGTAAGTTTTGATATAAGGGTATCTTCACTAACTGCGCCGAACATAAGTGCTATATGTTTAATTTTTGTTTTTGCAGTAAGTTTTAAAAGGTTTTTAAGTTCGTTATCGGTAAGTTCTTCGGCAGATACCGAAATGCCTATATCGCCCTTAAATGACCTTGATATTTTCTTTAACTGCTTTTTAAGTTCCTTTTGCCTTGATTCGCTTAACGCGTTTTGTGGCAAGGTTACAGTTATTCCATCAACGCCTGCCTTTTTGCCTTCTTTAATGGCTAAAAGTTTATTTTCAAATGAACTTTCCCCAAACGGAAAGTCAATCAAAAGAGAAACCTTTTGTCGCTCTAAATTAAGTTTTTTAACGGCTTTAGCGCAAGTTTCTAAGTTAGATGGCGAAATTACCACTTCTTGCATACCTAAAATATCGGCATTAAGAAGTATCTTTTCCATTTGCTTATCGTTTACACCAAACCTAACAAGCGCCTTGCCCATTCGGCTCATAAGGTTTTTTATTTGAAATGAACAACACTCATCTTTAATAGCAGAAACGGTAGTGTTCATTAAAAGTGCAAGTTCTTTAAAAGCAGAATAGTCTTCATCTTCTTCTGCGCTTACCTTTTCGGCGCGCTTTGAAAGTTTGCCTTTTTTTGGTTTTTCAACAGGCGCACTTTCCACTAATGCAGGAACAAACACTTCTTCAATGAGTTCTACTTCGTATTCTTCTGTTAATTCTTCGGTTTTTTTAAGTTCTTCCATATTACTACCTTTTTGCAAAAAATATCATTAAACTACAAACCTTTTTAAAAGCCTACATATTATTTAATTTATTATATTTTCGGTGGCTTTTATGAGTGAAATGATTTTATCTTTATTTTTAGGTTTATTGTTTACCTGTTCCTTTTTTGCAATATCTTTCTTTTTGGTTATAGGCGTTAAAAGTGTGATTATATTTATAAAGTCGCGCCTAACCCCTACGCCTGAGCCCATTTTTGTAAAGCCTAAAAAACGGCGCAAAAAACGAACACCTGTGCGCAGTATTGAAATTGACCCTGAAGAAACCACGCGTATTGTGGTTAAAAAAACGGGCTAATTAGTATTTAACTATGGTGTTTTCATCACCCCAAAGTTTTTCAAGATAGTAAAACACCCTTGTTTCGTCGTTAAAGATATGCACTACCACATCACCATAGTCAAGCACAGCCCATCTACCTTCTCTAACGCCTTCTCTGCGCATGGGCGAAACGCCTAACTTTTCCATACCTTCTTCAACATGTTCAATAAGCGCGCGAGTGTGGGTCATTGACCTGCCACTTGCTATAACAAAGTAATCGGCAACATCACTTTTGCCCTTTACATCTATGCTTAAAACATCTTCTGCCTTGTGGTCAACTAAAAGATTGCAAATCTTTTCGGTAAATACTTTTGCTTCCATTATTTTGCTCCTTTTACATAGTAATCGTATGCGTTAAGCGTTTCAATATAGATAACGCTTTTTTTATTTTTCAAATGCTCAACTTCTTCTATTAAGCACTCTATAAAACACTTCTCAAAATCTTTATTAAATAGTTCCCTAAGTTTTTCAACGCCTTGGTAATCTCTGCCCCGTTCTACCATATCTGCAACGAACACCAACTTTGAAAGGGTTGTCATATTCGCCTTGCCAGATGTGTGATACCTTATTGCATCAATTATTTCTTGGTCGGTTATACCAAGCACCTTTTCGGCAACGAAAGCACCTAAAAAT
Organism: Clostridia bacterium; assembly: GCA_017467345.1. Classification (GTDB taxonomy): domain Bacteria; phylum Bacillota; class Clostridia; order Christensenellales; family Borkfalkiaceae; genus UBA1259. The sequence goes on along the minus strand of JAFTSI010000005.1, from coordinate 39,692 downwards.
GCGTGTTCAACTGGTTTTGGAACATCACTTGGCAACTTAAAACCTTTAAATGCCGATTTATCTAAATATTTAGCGCAGTCGTGAAGTAATGAGGCAGTTAAAACTTTATCTTCGCTAAGCCCTAACTCTTTAACTTTTGATAGCGCGCTAACGGCAACTTCTGCCGTGTGAATAAGCCGTTTTTCAGGCAATGCCGTTTTAATAAAATCGGCTATAAAATCGCCCTTATAAATATCGTTTTTAATAATATATTCTTCAACCGATTTCGGCACTTGCCCGTCAAGCGATAGGTTAAGCATTGAATATACCCTTATTCTTGTTGAAGAAACACCCTTGCCGTTATAGTTAAGTTTTATATAGCCTTTATTAAACCTTTCAATAAAAAGCGCGTTTTCTTCTTCATAATCGGTGTAAAAATCATCACGGTTAAAAACTGCAAGGTCGCATTTATCCATAATAATTTCTGGGTTTTTCCAAGTTTTAAAATCGGTTAGCATATCGCCACCAACAATAAAGTATATTTGCGCGTTTTTGTGTAGTTCCTTAAAATGCGAAACTGTTAAATAGGTATAACTTTTGCCTAAACTTTTAAGTTCATACTCACTTATTTCTACCTTTTCCATATCGCTAAAAGCAAGTTTTAACATATTAAGCCTATGCTCTCCACTTATAGGCGCTTTTGACTTATGTGGGGGCATAAAGGTTGGCACTATATAAAGTTTATCAAGTTGTAGTTCTTTTATCGCTTGGCGTGCTATAGCGAAATGTTCGTTATGCACAGGGCTAAAAGTTCCACCGAAAATACCTATTTTTTCCATACTTTTATTATTGCATACTTTTTTAATTAAATCAATATTTTTGTATCAAATTTGCCCTTTTGGTCAATAATTAAACTACCAAAACTTTTATAGGTAAAATTATGACTAAAACTTTTATACTTAAAATATTTGACACTTTGTTTATTGCCTTTTCTGCCTTTTTAATATTCTTTGTAATACTAAACTATTTTTTAGATAAAGCCTATGCGCTTTGTTTAGCAATTTCCTTTTCGTTAGTGGTGGCAACATTTTCTTTTAAATCGTTAACCGAAAAAAACCAAGATAAGTTAATTAAAAAAAAGCACGAAAAAGATTTAGAAAGGGTGTGTGGTTCGCTTTGCTTTTTAGGAACAAAGGAACTAAACAATGTGTTTTCTAAACTGTTTAGTGATTGCGAAAAGAAAAAGGGTGGTTTTTATGACCCAGAAAGTAAAACGCTCCACCTTTACTTTTTTAAGTTTGAGGGTTTAACGAAAACTGATATTGTTAAAGCCTATAACAAAATAACTAAAAACGAAAGGGCTATTATTTACACGGCTTATTGCGACGAAAAAACCCTTGACTTTTCTCATTTATTTGGAAACAAAATTGAAGTTGTTTATTATGAAAAGGTTTATGAGTTATTAAAAAATGCAAATCTTCTTGACGAAGTAAGGCGCGATTTAAACTTTTCTTTGCCAAAAAAGAAAGGTTCGTTTAAGGGCTTTTTAAACAAAAAACGCGCCAAAAAGTTTTTTGCTTTCGGCGCAGTTTTTTTGCTTTTATCTTTTATTGTGCCATTTAAACTTTACTATATTATTAGTGGTGCTATTTTTATAATACTTTCCATTTTAAGCAAGTTCTTTGGCAAAACCGATATCCCCGTTAATTAAAACTCTATGTGGCTAATTTTATCGCTACTACTTCTTCTATAAAAAACAAGTTTTCTACCCGTAGCGCAAACAAACTCTGCATCAAGTTTTTCGGCAATTTCAAAGCCTGTTTCTTTTGGGTCTAAACCAGAGTTTTCTAACACGGTAATTTTTATAATTTCGCGCTTTTCAATAGCCTTGTAAAGGCTATCAATAAGGCTTTCGTTAACGCCAAGTTTACCAACTTGCGTTATAGGAACTATTGTTTGCGCCATTGAACGCAAATTACTTCTTTGTTTACTTGTTAACATATTCTTCTCCTAATCAATAAACTCAAACTCTTCGCCACCGATTATAACGGTTGACTTATCGCCTGCGCCCATTTTGCGTAGTTCGGCAATAATGCCCCTATCTTTAAGCACCTTTTGTAAGTATGCAAGTGAATGTGGGTCATCAAGCACAACATTTCTTCTTAACACTTCAACAAGGCTACCAACCACAACAAAGGTTTCGCCTTCTTTAAAGATTTCCCAGTCAAGCCTATCGGGTTTAACATAGTTAAACTCTTCAAATTCAAGTGGCTTAACAGGTGGCAATTTTTCTAATACTTTAATAATCTCTTTTTTAAGGTTATCAATTCCATCACCTGCAAGGGCTGAAATAGTTATAACCTTTTTATTTTTGCCAAGTTTTTCCTTAAAGGCTTTAATGTTTTCTTCGGCAGAGAACATATCGCATTTATTTAGCACTATAATTTGCTTTAACTTGGAAAGTTCTTTAGAGTAGTTTTTAAGTTCACGGTTAATCTTTTCATAATCGTCAAACGGGTCGCGCCCTTCAACACCAGAAATATCAACAACATGCACAAGCATTCTTGTTCTTTCAATATGCTTTAAAAACTCTGTGCCAAGCCCTAACCCTTCGCTTGCGCCTTCAATAAGACCGGGGATATCTGCAATAGTAAACTGCTTATCGTATAGTTCGCATACGCCAAGGTTTGGCGATAATGTAGTAAAATGATAATCGGCAATTTTAGGTCTTGCCTTGGTAATTTTACTTAAAATTGTGCTTTTACCTACATTAGGAAAGCCTATAAGCCCCACATCTGCAATAGTTTTAAGTTCTAACACCACTTGCTTGCTTTCGGTTTTTTCGCCCGTTTGCGAAAAGTGCGGTGCGTGCCTTCTTGCATTTTTAAAGCGTGAGTTTCCCTTACCGCCATCTCCACCTACAAGCACAACCTTTTTTTGACCTTCGGTAAACATATCGGCTATAACGCCACCACTTTCTCTGTCGCGAATAATAGTGCCAAGTGGAACTTTTAAAATTAAATCTTGCCCACTCTTACCAAAGCAATCTTTTGGTTCGCCCGGTTTTCCGTTTTCGGCAACATATTTAGTTTTATAGTAGTAATCGGAAAGGTTAGATAAGTGCCTATCGGCAACAAAAATTATGTCGCCACCCTTACCACCGTCGCCCCCGTCAGGGCCACCACTAACCTTGCCTTTGTAGTGTATGAAAGAAGTTATACCATTACCGCCGTCGCCAGCCTTAATGGTTATTATCGCTTTATCAATAAACATATTTTCACCTTTTGATTTTTTTAGCGCACAAATCTTTTATGGGGCAGTTTTCGCAATCGGGTTTTCTTGCCGTGCAATAACTTCTGCCAAGATAAATTAAGTAGTGATGCGCCTTTGACCAGTTTTCTTCATCTATAATATTTTGCAAAGCAAGTTCGGTTTTAAGTTCGTTTTTTTCGTTTGCAAGACCTATTCGGTTTGCCACCCTAAACACATGAGTGTCAACTGCTATCGCGTTGCCGTGAAATGCCACGCTATAAACAACATTTGCCGTTTTTCTTCCAACGCCTGCAAGGGTGCGAAGTTCATTTAGGGTGCTTGGAACTTGTCCGTTAAACCTATTTAAAATACTTTCCGTCATTAAAAGTATGTTCTTGGCTTTTGAACGGTATAGCCCACACGAAAATATATACCTTTCTAATTGTTCTTGCGAAAGCGTAATCATCTTTTCAGGGGTGTTGTATTCCTTGAAAAGTTGTGCCGTTATTTTGTTAACGCGCTCATCTGTGCATTGCGCCGATAAAATTACTGCAACAAGTAATTCGTATGGCGAATTAAAGTTAAGCGCAGGCTTGTCGCTAAAACGGGTTGATAATACCGAAATTATTTTTTTTGCATTAGTTTTTGATGTAATCACGGTATTATCTTAACACAAACCCGCCTTTTTTTACAAGCGTTTTTATTAACTATGCTTAAACCGTTCTAACCGTTTTTCTATTGCCGTGCATTGAAACTAAGAAAAAGCCTGCAAAACTTGACCTATTTAAAGAGTGAACTATTCTTTTTACCGTTAAAAAGTAGCCTTTATCAATTTTGACCGATAGCCCACAACCTACCCCTGCTTCTTTGGGAGTGTTTACTATTTCGTTTGATATAAAGTTTAAGCGCAAGAGTTTTGAAAACTCTATGGTATGCGTTCTTGAACGAAACGCTATTATAAGGTATTCCATTTTACTTTCTCCTTGGCATATCCTGAGTGGGATTTCTATATAATATACTATTTATTAAGTTTAGTATTTTGTGATAGACAAGGGGTAAAATTATGATTTATTTTGACAACGCCGCAACTGGTGGATTTAAAACTAACGCAAGCCTTGAAGCAGTTAATAGCGCAGTTAGGTTTCTTTCGGCAAACCCTGGAAGAAGTGGGCATAGGCTTTCGGTTACTGGTGCAGAGATTGTGTATAAGTGCCGCGAAAAACTTGCTAACTTTTTTAACGCAAGCGCAAGTAGGGTTATTTTTACTAAAAACTGCACCGAATCACTTAACACGGCAATTTTTGGCGCGTTAAAAGTTGGTGGACATATTATAACAACTGCGTTAGAACACAACTCTGTTTTAAGGCCACTTTCATACTTGCAAAGCAAGGGGTTAATTTCGCTTGATATAATTTTCAATACCGAAAATATTGTTAAAAGTATTGCCGAAAAAATTCGTAGCGATACCTATATGGTTATTACTTCTGGCGCAAGTAATGTAACAGGCGAAGTGTTGCCTGTATGTGATATAGGTGCGCTTTGCAACAAAAAGGGTATTTTATATGTGGTTGACGGCGCACAAGCAGGCGGGCATATTGATTTAGATATTAAGCGCGATAATATTTCAATGCTTTGCCTTGCTGGGCATAAAGGCTTATACGGAATTATGGGTAGTGGCGTTTTAATACTTAACGACAACATAAACCTCAACCCCTTAATGTTTGGTGGAACGGGCACAGAATCGCTAAGCACAAACCAACCTACCACCTACCCAGAAAGGTTAGAAAGTGGAACACTTAATTTGCCTGCAATAGCATCACTTAGCGAAGGGATTAGGTTTGTTTCAAACAATTTTAAGATGCACGAACAAATACTTAAAGGCTACACGGCATCTTTAATAGACGCGTTAAAAGAAAACGGCAAAATCACACTATATAGCGCGCCAAACCCTGTGGGAATAGTTTCCTTTAAGGTTAGTGGCAAAGATAGTTTAGAGATTGCCGATATTTTAAACTCTGATTATGATATAGCCGTGCGTGGTGGATTTCATTGCGCGCCACTAACGCATAAAAAACTTGGCACGGAAAACGAAGGATTAGTTAGGGTTAGCCTTGCCGTGCAAAACTCCACCCGTGAACTTTCATTTTTTGTGCGCGCAATTAACGAAATCACACGGTTTATTTAGTTATATTTTTTTAAGTTCTTTAACGACCTTACTTAAAAGGGCGCGCTTTTTATCATCTAATAGTGGCGATATTGTTCTTGCAAAATTGTCAATATCTGCATTAGATAGCGTGCCTTGTTTTTTGCCCTTTTTGGCTTCGGCATAGATTGCCGAAAGCAAGTCGTTTTGGTTTTTGCCGTCAAACTTTTGCGCTAAACTTGTAACTAAATCAATAAGGTTTTGTGGTAGTTCGTTTTGACCGTTAGCATAACTATTAAAATCTTCCATCATACTTCCCCCTTTAATAAAAAGTTTTCAATTTTATTGTATGCCGTTCATATACTAAAATGATAGGTGGATTATGGATTTTATTACTCAATTATTTAACTTTTTAATTAGCGAAAATGGGTTAAACAAAATAACCGAACTATTTGGCGCGCTAAAAAACGGCGAACTTAATATAAGCAATATTGTAAAGTGGATTAACCCTGAAACGCTTGGCGAACTTATTAGCGCATTTAAAAATAATAAAAGCCAAGAAAATAACTTCTTGGCTTATGGAACTGAACCTATTAAAGATATCGCTTGCCCAACCGTGTTGCAAGCACTTACCGAATACATAGGCTAAATAATTGATATGGCTTTTGAAAGGGCATTATTAACTTCTGCCACGCAACTATCTTTTGCTATAAACCCAACGCCGTTTATGGTGGTGGTTTTATCTGGCTGATAAATTATTGCCGTGGTAACCTTAATGGCATCTTCTACACCAAAGCGCGAATAGGTGGTTTGCATAACACCTTTGCCATAAGTTTTGGCTATGCCTGAACTATTTTTTTCTATTATTAAATTATCATACGAAAATGCGCTATTGTAATATTTTATTGCGCCTATCAAACACTCTGACGCAGATGCCGTATTACCGTTTGCAAGCACCACAATTTTAGAAATGTTGTCAAAATAGTTGCTTTTGCCTATTCTAAACTCTTTACTATCGCCATCTTTATACTTTGCGTAGGCTATTAAAGAATTATCTTCTTTAACAAACAAACTTGCTATATCGCACAAAACATTCATATTTCCGCCACCGTTGTTTTTAAGGTCAAAAATAAGTTTTGTTTTGCCTTGGCTTTTCATAAACTCAAGCGCCCTTTTCATTTGCGAAAAGGCAGAGCCGTGAAATTCGCTAAGCGAAATATAGGCTGTGTCTTGTGGCAAACTGCTCATACTATTTGATGGCAACATTGAAAATGTTGGCTCATCTTTGCCTTGCGAATAAAAGCCACCTGTGGTGGTTTTATCGTAATACTTAACATAAGAAGTTACAAACACCGATTTAGTAACTACTGCCGATTTTTCTGCGCTTTCGCCACGGGTGTAGTAAAGGGTTATAGTTTGGTTTTCTAAAATGCTATCGGTAAAGGCTAAAAGTTCTGCCTTGCTTGAAAAATTAATTCTTTCGCCGTTTTCAGTTTTGCCTGCCGTTATTTTATCGCCTTCCATTAGCCCTGCCTTATCCACGGGCGAATTGCCAACCACCCCGTAAAGTGTGGTATCCGTTTGCGATTTTAAAAACTTAACACCAAACCCAAAGTTGTTGCCCTTGTTGGTTTGCAAAAGGTCGCTATACTCATCAGTAGTATAATAATCGCTATACCTATCTAAAAGAGTATCTACAATTGCTTGAACATAGTCTTCTGCCGTAAACTCTTTTACTTTTCCGTCTTCTTCTGAGTAGTAATGCCCGTCAATCATACTAACTACCCAAGCAACCGTTTTTTCCTTTTCGGGCGTGGTCCAAATCTTTGTGAAAAAACCCAAAGTAAAAGATATAGCCACTATCAATGCTGTGGCTATTCCTATAAATATTTTCTTCTTTAAGTTGTTTGTTTTTTGGGGTGATTCCCCTTTATTTAATTGTTCCATTATTTAACTAACTTATTAAGCACGGTAATAAACCTAAAAGTAATGGCGTCAGAAAACTTGCGAATATTAAGCCCCGTTGCCTTTTCAATTTTATCAAGCCTATACATAAGTGTATTTCTATGCATATAGAGTTTTCTGGAAGTTTCGCTAACATTAAGGCTGTTTTCTAAAAACTCTTCTGCCGTGTTTACCATATCTTCATCACTAAAAATCTCTTTCGCTTCGTTATCCATAAGCACTTCTAAATATTCGTTGAGTTTATACTTTGGTAAATCTTCAAACATTTTAATTAGCATATACTCTTTAAAAGAGTGGATATCCCCTTTTGCAGAAACGGCTTTACACATACGCACGGTAGCAAGTGCTTGCGAATATGACAAACTTAAATCGGCAACCGATTTTACGCTACCACCTATATAGATTTTTAGTTTTATGCCCGTTTCTTCTAAAACCGATTGCGCAAGGTATTCGGCAAACTCCGTAGCAGAACAATAGTCATCAATATCGCCAAGATGAAAGCGCGCGTATGCAACGCCAAGTTCACCATCAGTTTTAACCAAAAAGTCAAGTTCAGGGTTTCCGTAGTTTTCTAATACTGGAATAACATCACTAATTTTACCGTTAACGGCATTTATTATCATAACCGAACAAGGCAAGGTGGGAAGGTCAAACTTTGCAGTATATGCGCTAATTCTTGAATAATCAAGTTTTCCTAAAAGGATTGCCCTATTAAACTCTTCACGCGTGATAGAACTATCTTTTGGCGAATAGTTTTCGGCAATACGGCGAATAAGCGACGCGTAGTTTTTTTGAGCTTCGGTTGCGCCTGCAATTCTACCTATAACTTTTTTGCCGTTATAGATAAAGGAAAATAATGTTCTGCCGTTAATGTTATCAACAACTGTGCCATTAATACTACCATCAACCGTTTCACTTGCGCCAGATAAACCTGCTATGCACACGCCATCAAGGTTAAAAAAGGCAACTTCAATGCCTGTATCTTGTTTTAAGGTTTCGGCTAAAATCTTTATTTTTTCTTCCATAAATATACTCTTAAACGAATTTTATTTTTAAACCTTATATATTATAACTTTTTTTTAAAGATTTTTCAACCCTAAACGCATATTTTAATTTTTATGGCTAAAAAAACTAAAAGCCAAGCGATTGCTTGGCTTTTGTAGTTTAGTTAAACTAATTATTTCTTTTTAGATTTTTTTACCTTTGGAGCAACTGCTGCGTCTTCCTTAATTTCAAAAGTGTCGGGGTTAGAAGCAGTTTCTTCTTCATATTTTGCTTGCATTGCTTCAATAACAGCCTTGTCTTCTTCGCTACGAGCAAGTAAGGTAATTTCATTTTCTTTGTCAAATAAGTGGCAGTGAATAATGTCTACTGCAATCTTAACGGTATCGCCAGCCTTGGTGGTTGAACGAGAGCCTACTTTTGCAGTTACGCCTGACTTAACATCAACGATTGAATCATCTTCAAAGCCATCTTCAGTTCTTAATTTACCATAAATTAAGGTTTCTGGTCCTAATGCTTCAACAACATCTACCTTTACATCAATAGATGGGCAGTTTTTGTTCTTCAACCAAGCATCATCATCGTGAAGGTCTTCAGGACGGATACCGAAAACGATTTCTTTGCCAGTATTGAGATATTTATCAAGACCACAAATCAAATCAACTTTTGCTGTGGGGAGTTGGAGTTTTTCTAAACCGAACTCTACCATAACTTTATCTTTTGAACCAGTAAGTTTTGCTGGGAAGAAGTTCATTTGTGGAGTTCCGATAAAGCCTGCAACGAATTGGTTTACAGGATAATCGTAAAGGTTGATAGGAGTGTCAACTTGTTGCATAAATCCATCTTTCATAACTACGATACGGCTACCCATAGTCATTGCTTCAACTTGGTCGTGAGTAACATAGATGAAAGTGGTTGCCAAACGGTTGTGAAGTTTGGTAATTTCAGTTCTCATTTGTGAACGGAGTTTTGCATCAAGGTTTGAAAGTGGTTCGTCAAGTAAGAATACTTTTGGTTCACGAACGATTGCACGGCCAAGAGCAACACGCTGGCGTTGACCACCTGATAATGCCTTTGGCTTTCTTGAAAGGTAAGTTTCAAGGCCTAAAATCCTTGCTGCTTCTCTAACCCTTGCGTCAATTTCACTCTTGGGGAACTTACGGAGTTTTAATGCAAAAGCCATATTTTCATAAACTGTCATATGTGGATACAATGCATAGCTTTGGAAAACCATTGCAATATCTCTGTCTTTTGGTGCAACATCATTAACTAAGTTGCCGTCAATCCATAATTCACCAGCAGATATTTCTTCAAGACCTGCTATCATACGAAGAGTGGTTGATTTACCGCAACCAGATGGACCTACGAATACGATAAACTCTTTGTCTTGAATATCAAGGTTAAAGTCGGTTACCGCAGTTACATTGTTGGGGTAAACTTTGTAAATGTTTTTAAGTAATACACTTGACATATTTTTTCTCCCTTTAGGCGCACGCGCCTTTTTATTTCCTATTTATTTTACTATATATATCCTTTTTTTGCAATAGGCACTTTTATTTAAAAAGCATATCGCCTTTTGTATAAATTGCACAAAAACCCTTAATCAAGTTCATCAAGCGAAAGTTCGTATGCAGGCGCAAACTCTTTTAAATAGTAGTCAACTTCCTTGCTCTTAAAGGCTTTTAGTTCCTTTTCAATGGTGGTTTTTGCCTTTTTAAACTCTAAGTTGCCAAGTTTAAGTTCTTCTAAACATTTTAGGTATGCCGAAAGTTTATCGGCATATTTAACAAGTTTTACTTCTAAACAATCGCCATCAGGCAAAATGTATTTACGGTATTCATCTTTAAGTTCTTCTGGTAGCATAGCAAGTATGCGTTCACAAGCCAAAACTTCTAAGTCTTTATACGCCGATTTAATTTCTGGGTTAAAGTATTTTATAGGGGTTGGCAAATCGCCTGTTATAACTTCACCCACTTCGTGATACTGCGCTATCATTACCGTTTTATTAACATCAGCATTGCCACCGAATATCTTATTGTTTATTAACGCAAGCGCGTGCGCGATAACTGCTACTTGCTGGCTGTGTTCCATTATGTTTTCTTCTTTAACAGAACGCATAAGCGACCAGCGTTTAATAAACTTCATTCTGCTTAAATATCCAAAAAACTTATACATAATTTTCTCCCTAAGTAAAAGGTTTTTTTATTTTATCACAAAAAATCGCTTGACGCAAGTAAGTTATGGTGTTAATATTAAACCATCAAAATTAAATATTCGCTGTGGGTGCCGTTCGGCTGAGATTATACCATTTGAATCCGCAAGGTAATGCTTGAAGGAAATTGCAAAAGATATACTTGATATTAACGCACCTAAGTAGGTGCGTTTTTTCATTAGCGAATAGAAGGAGTTTTTATGAATTACTTATTACTTTCACCCTATTTGGCAGACACTTTAGAAACCCCATCAAAGTGGATTTTTATAGGTCTATTCGCCTGCCTAATCTTAACCATTTTAATCGCCTTTTTAGTTAATAAGTTTGGCGCAAAAAAAGTGGTTAAGGTTGCCGTTGCAGTTATCGTTTTACTGGCTATTGCCTTTGGCATATTTTTGCTTGTTGCCGAAATATTTAAAAAATATGACCTTGCATATTTAACCGATAACTATGTTAACGATAAAGTTATTCCATTAGTTTTTATACCCCTTTTAACCACTCTTTGCTTGGCATTGATAGGTGGAATAGTTTTATTTATTCTATCTAAAAAAAGCCCCAAAACTTTCAAGAAAACTGCGCTTATTGTTGGCATAGTTTTAGGCGTTGCTATTATTACAACACTTATTCTTATGGGTGTTTACCACTCTAAATACATAGTTGGTGATGGCTATTATACTGATGAAAATTACGGAAAACTAAACTCTTTAGCACTTTATATTTCTGCTATCGTTATAGTTTGCGTGTTGGTTTTAGTTGCCTTTACCTTGGGCAAAAAAGACAAAAAGCCTTTTGACACACATTGCATTGCCTTAGCAGGTGTTTGCGTTGCACTTTCCTTTGCGCTTTCTTATGTTAAACTTTGGGATATGCCAACAGGTGGCTCTGTTACCTTAGTTTCGCTTTTACCCGTTATGCTTTTTGCATTTATTTACGGCACGAAAAAGGGGTTGCTTGTAGGTTTACTTTATGGCGTTTTGCAAGCAATTCAAGACCCTTGGCTTATTCACCCTGCACAATTTATTTTAGATTACCCTATCGCCTTTTCTTGCGTGTGCCTTGCAGGTGTGTTTAGCGACCTTAACTTATTTAAAAAATTACCACAAGTTCGCTTTGCTTTAAGTGCTTTAATTGCAGGCGCATTTAGGTTTATATGCCATGTTCTATCTGGTGTGTTCGCATTTGGCGCATACGCAGTTGATGCCGGCGCAGAAAGTTTTTGGACATACAGTTTAATTTATAATTCTTATGTGTTTATTGATATTGCATTAGTTATTGTTGTAGGAGCAATTTTACTTTCTTCTAAAGCCTTTAACAAAGAAATTGAAAGAATTAACCCTATAAACATTGAAGATAATTCTACTGCAGAATAAATTATCATTACAAAATAAAAGCGTGGGCATTACACCACGCTTTTTTGTTTTCTAAATTATTAGGCACACGCCATATATTGCAAGAAATACTGCAACTATTATGCCGATAGATACGGCAAAATATATTATTTGGTTTTTATAAAGCCTTTCTTTTGTTTTGTTGTATTCTACTATTGCAATTATTAGCCCTACTATTCCAAGCAAGGCAGAAAGCCCATAACCTATTCCACCAAAAATTGCAAAGTTAAATATTAAAAACACAACTAATGCAGCGCCTTTTGCTTCTTCAGTTTCGGCAGTTATAACACCTTTTAAGCCCGAAAGAACTATAATTGTTGTTAGCACAAAAAATAGCACTTGAAATATTTTTAGTATTTTATATCTTTTCATATATTCATTATCCCCCTTTTTTTTGATTATAACACACCTATACATTACATTTCAATACCCAAAATAAAAAACGCTTTAACTTAAAGCGTTTTACTATTTTTCAAATATTTTTCAGTTATATCGCCTGCTATTTTGCAAATATCGGCGCAAGGTCTTTTTTTATAATATTCTGCCGTTCGCTCTTCGGGGATAAGCCCCTTTTGAGTTTCCACGCCCTTTAATAAGTCATCACAAACAAGTGAGCCAAGTTCACTTTTAAACTCATCACAAGCGCATTGAATAATTTTATATATTTCAAGTTTGTCGTTACCGTTTGAAAGCACGAAAGAAAGCACTAATGCCATACCACTAACTGCCCCACAAGTAAGGCGTTGCCTTGCAAGCCCACCACCAAAACCTATTGATAGTTTTTTAATTTCCGTTTCGCTTAATTTAAGTTCTTCTAAAAAAGCAAGCGCAACTGCTTGCGCGCAGTTAAGCCCCGATAAAAAGTTTTGTTTTGCTATATCACCTTTCGTCATAACTCACTCCTTTTTTTCAATTATACACCCCCTAAACTAAAATTGCAACCTATTAACAATTTTGAAAAAATTTGGAATGGTTTTCAAAACAAATGCGACTATTTCTTACACAAGGGCGCAAAACATACAAAAAACTGTGTTTTTTTGATAAAATAGAGCAAAAAAATGCTTGCAAAATGTCATTTTTTGTATTATATTATAATTACAAACAACAAATTAATTTGCTCATCATTTTCCCCCTTATCATATATTATTCAAGAGGCAATAAGCGCGATGCTCGTTGCTTTTTGAATTTTAAAGAGCATTTTCATACTATGTTCTATCTACTTTGGCCTCTTTCTCCTCCGTTTCACTACGGAGCACTTGCTCCACTTCGCAAGAACCGTCAAAGCCGTGCAAGAGGCAGTAAACGCGAGGTTTATACTTCGCATTCGCTTGTGTAATGCCATAGGTTTTCCTTATTCGCAAGCGATAGACAAAACCTTAGGCATTATTGCTTTTTGAATTTTAAAGAGCATTTTCATAATATTTAAAAATAAAAAGCACGCTTTTCAGCGTGCTTTTTGAGTGTTATAGGTTAATTATTTCTTTACAAAAGATGAAACCACCGAACATAAGCCTGCAATAAAGGCTACTATTGCACCGATAATTGCGCCGTATGCTAAGTTAAAGCCATCTTTGAAAGCATTGATTAAAGTTTCGTTTGTAATGTTTGCTGGAACGCACACTTTAACACTTAATAAGAACAACACACCTTGGATAATAAACATTGCGCCTGCAACGAAAGCAAATAGTTTACTTTCTTTTAAGCCTGCAAATATTGCCAAGGTTGTGCCTGCTATTGCCAAAAGATATGGCAAGAAGTTCATAAACGAAAAGTCAAAAATCTTAGCAGAGCCAAGGAAAGTTTCTTCAGCATAGCCAAATGCGATTTGTGCGCCTGTATAGGTTATTTCGGTTTTTTCGCCTGCAATTACAGGAAGTAGCAACACCGCAAGGGTTGCAAAGCCTAAAAATGAGGCAATTAGTCTTAATAAAACGGAGTTGTTGTTCTTTTTAGATTTTCTTTTTGCCATAAAATGCTCCTTTAATATTTTTTTATTAATTTTATAATACCTAACAGACATTGTCAATAGCAAAACAAAAAAATACCGTGCGATTTATTTCGCACGGTATAATTTTTAATTAAATTATTCGCCTTTGAAAGGTAATAAATCCACTACTCTGGCACGCTTGATTGCTTTTGCTAAAACTCTTTGGTGTTTAGCGCAAACGCCTGTCATACGGCGTGGAAGAATCTTTCCACCTTCGGTGATGTATTTCTTTAAGGTGTTGATATCCTTATAGTCAATTTCATCAACTTTTGCTTGACAGAAAGCGCAAACCTTTCTGCGTGGGATTCTTTTAACAAATTTTTTGGGTGCCTTTTCGGGAGCTGCTACTTGTTCGGTAGCAACTACATTTGTATTTTCTTCCATTACTATTTCTCCTATTAACTATTAAAAGGGAAGTTGATTATCATCAATTGCTTCCAATTGTGGACGCTCTCTTCTCATAGAAACGGGTGCATCATCACCATCTTGGCTATTTCTTGGGGTTAAGAACTCCACTTCGCTTGCAATAACATCAGTAACATTTCTTTTAATACCATCTTTATCTTCATAAGAACGGGTTTGTAAACTACCAACGATTGCAACTTTGTTACCTTTCTTTAAGTATTTACCGCAATTTTCTGCTCTGCCACGCCAAACGGTGATGTTGAAAAAATCAGTTTCACGGTTTCCTTCTGCGTTAGCATAGTCACGAGAAACGGCAATGGCAAATCTGCATACTGCTACGCCATTTGGGGTTTCGGTGAGTTCAGGGTCACGCGTCAAATTTCCTACTAAGATAACTTTGTTCATTTTCTCTCTCCTATCATTTTATCTTTTGGTAATCAATCTTCTAATGATACCGTCGGTGATGCCGGCTACACGCTTCATTTCTACAACGAGCGTTTTTTCTGCTTCAAAACTCATCAAAACATAGTAGCCTTCAGACTTATAGTTAATGGGGTATTGTAATTTCTTCATTCCCCAACGGTCAGTTTTTTCAACTGTTCCGCCGTTTTCCTTAACTAAATCCTCAAATTTCTTGATTATATTTTCTCTAACTTCATCAGTTAAATCTTTATCAAGAATATAAAGCATTTCGTATTTGGTCATTTTCTTTTACCTCCTGGACTTATTCGGCTTAAAAGGTTTCGACACCTTTCAAGCAAGGTTATAATTGCCTAATCTCGGCAAATCGTGGCATTATAATAACAAAATAATTTTTGTTTGTCAATTATTTTTATATAAATATATATTATTAGTATTTCGCGTGCGTTATGGCGTAACTGCGCTTGCGGCAGCATCAATTATATCAACAACGCGTTTGTCGTATATACTTGCGTATGCGCCTGCCGTGTTCTCTATAAGTAAGCCTGCTTCTACAAACTGGCGAACTGTTGCTTTTGGCATATCGGCAGTAGACATTGCAAATCCGTTTTTAACATCACCAAATTGGGCATCTTTTTCTTTGTATTCGCTAACTAATCCTTCACCGCCGTCGCCAGAGTGGTCATATAAAACAAACAACCAAATTGACGATTTGTTTGAAACATAGTATAGGTTATTAGTATCGGTTGGCAATTCGCTACCACTATAAAGCGTGTAGGTGATTTTGCCATCGGCAGGCTCTGTCTTTTCATAAACAACGCCCGTTGCCGATAACGACACATCTTTGGTAAAGCACTCCACAGAGAATACATCATTTATAGATAATGCGTTAATCTTATCGCCTATATTGCCTATGGTTACAGTATCGTCTTTTAAGAGTAAACTTAAAACATCATTGTCGCTTGAAGATATTACCGTTGAAAGTTTAACCTTGTTAATATCAAAGGTGGTTTCTAAATCGTAAACGATAATGTCGTCGGCAGGTTTGCCAGTTGCATCTTCAAGTATTTCAAATAGTTTTGATGAACTTTCTTTATCAATTACTGTGGTAAGTTTAATTTTGGTTACATCAATTTGACCTAAATCGGCAACCGAAATGTTTTCTTTTGACTTACCAGTCATTTCTTCTAATATCTTATATATCTTGGCATCTTCGCTGGCTTTTAAAACATCAACAATCATAACATCAGCGTTCGTTAGAGAGCCTATGTCTTTGATTTTTGTATCTTTTAATACATCACCAACAACAGAGTTTTCATCAACTACGCCAAAGCAGTTTAGTATGCTTATAACTGGCATAAGTTCAAATCTGTTAGATATTACTCTTTCTAACTTATCAAGCGTCATTTCGCTAATGGCAAGATAATAGATAGGTGTGGTAGCGTCAACGCCGTCAACATACTGTCCATCACTTGTATAAGCAAGTTCGTAAACTGCGTTGTCTTCTTCTACCGTGCCCGATTTTATGTAGTAATATAACTCATAGTTAAAGTCGGGTTGAATTGCTATGGGGTTTGGCCTATCTTCTTCTGGAACTTGAATAGTTTTGAACATATCAAGGTTAGATAGTTCCATACCCAAAATACCTGGCGAAACTTTAACAAGTTTCATTGCTTCGGACAAAAAGTCTTTCCCTTCTTCGTTATATTCAAACTTTAGTTCATTAAACTCTGGCGAATCAAAGTCAATATTGACAACCGTGTCAAGTCCCGTTGACGACGATATATCTTGCAAAAAACTTTTAATAATAGGCAAATCGCCAAAAGAATAGGTGTTGGCTTTAAG
Source organism: Clostridia bacterium (assembly GCA_017467345.1). Taxonomy (GTDB): domain Bacteria; phylum Bacillota; class Clostridia; order Christensenellales; family Borkfalkiaceae; genus UBA1259. Next base: position 23,094 of record JAFTSI010000005.1, on the reverse strand, counting down.
TATAGCGTCAAGCAAACTCTTTTCTGCTACATTTTCGCTAACAACCCCGTCGGTTGACTGACCTGCAAGACCTAACCAACTTCTTATGGGAACCATAGTAATACTTATCGCAACCGTTGAAATTAGTGCGATAATTCCCATTATAAACCCAAAAAACCATAGGAAGAAGTTTTTTATATGCCTGTTTGAAAGGGCGCGTTCTGCCTTTTCTGCACGCTTATGTCTTTTGGCTTCGGCGCGTTCCCTTTTTTCTTGTTCTGTTAACATTTCCTTTCCTTTTTACTCAACATTTTCGCTTGTAAAAGTTAAAGATAATTATACTCTAATAACTTTCTTTTGTCAACGACTACGCTTTATATTTTGCCCTTAACGGCAATAAGCGCAAGTTTTTCAGCGTTGTTCATTTTCGGGTCTAAAACGCAAATTTTGTGCAATTTTTTAAGGGTGTTGCCCACTTTAACCCCTGAAAAACCCATATCTATTAGTGTTTTTGCCGAAATGTTTAATTCTTTTAGGGTAAACGGCACTTTATTTTTTTTCATATTTTTTATTACTTCGCGCCATTTAACTACCGTTGGACAAATAGATAAATCATCTTTACTTGCCGAAAAATCGGCTTGCTTTAAGTTTAATAATTTTTCAATAAGTGGGTAATTTTCAACTATGAAAAGTTTAAGTTTCCCTTCTTTCATATCGCTCTTAATATCAAGCATATGGCTTTCGGTTAAAAACACACTTTCGCTTATAGTTTTGTTTTCGGCTTTAAGCCTTGTTAAAACGGTTTTTACTATCTCTTTCCCATAAACTCCGTGCAAGTGATACTTATTATCTTTTTGCATAGCAAATGGCTTTCCTATATCGTGCAAAAGCGCGTATAGTCTAACATTTGGCTTTGCGTATAACACACTTCTTAAAGAGTGTTCAAGCACATCATACCTATGGTAATCACTTCGCTGTGGCATACCCCTACCCAAAGTTAGTTCGGGCAAAATATAATCTAAAACGCGCGTTTCGTCTAAAACTTTAAGCCCGTCATAATGCCCCGTTTTTGACGAAAACGAATATTTGCTATCGCTTTCTAAAATTAGTTTTAGTTCGCTATATATTCGCTCTGCTGAAATCTCTTTTATATTAAAAGAATATTGTTTTGCGCTTTCAAGCACTTCTTTTGTAGGCTTAAAATTAAGTTCGCCCGTAAACCTTGCAAGGCGCATTAGCCTTAACCCGTCGTGTGAAAAAACTTCGCTTGGCGCGATAACCGTGTCAAGCCGTTTTTCTTCAATATCTTTTACGCCACCAAGTGGGTCAACAATTTTTTCGTTTAATATATCGTAATAAACTGCGTTGCACTTAAAATCACGGCGCTTTGCATCAACCACAATATCACTCACCCTGCGCGTTTCGGTTGGTGAGTGCGCCCCACCTATCGCATAGGTTTCTTCCCTAAAAGCCGTGTATTCGTATCTTTCTATACTATCGCCAAAAACCAAGGTTTGGGTTCTTTTATAAATTGATTTTATTTCATAGCCTACGGCTTTAACCTTTTCTTCAAGAACTTCTACTGGTATATCGCCAGCAAGGTCGCAGTCTTTAGAAATGCTACCGTCAATTAAAAAATTGCGCACAAAACCACCCACGATATAAATTGAGTGTGGGCTTAAACTTTGCGCTAAACTATTCAATTTTTGGGATACTGGCAATTTCATATTTTAATTATACCATAAATCTTGTATTTTTTTCAAATATATAGTAAAATGGTTTTAATAATTTTACAGAAGGTAAAAAATGCTTGACTTTATTGTAAACCCATCTGCCGGTGGAAAAGATGGAAAGAAAATTAAAAAGGCTTTGCCAAAAATTGAAGCGCGCCTTTTAGAAAAAAATGTGGAATATGTTATCCATATGACAAAAAGCCCCAAGCAGGCAACCGAACTTACCGAAATGCTTATTCAAGCAGGCGCTACCGATATTATTGTTATCGGGGGCGACGGAACTTTGCACGAAGTTATTAACGGCTTTTCTAATTTTGATAGGGTTGCGCTTGGCATTATTCCTTGTGGAACGGGCAACGATTTTGCATCTTCGCTTAAACTTCCACTTGACCCTGTTGAAGCACTCAATCTCATTTTAGACGGAGAGCCTAAGTATACCGACTTTATGCAAATGCCAACAGTTAGGGGATTAAATATTATAGGCACGGGCATTGATGCTGATGTGCTTAAAAGATACCAAGCGCTTAAAAAGAAAAGTAAGTTTGGCTACACTACTTCGCTTATCAAAACTCTTTTTGACTATAAGTATATTGAGTTTGAATCAGAAGTTAACGGCAAAAGAACTTCGCACTTTTCCTTTACTGCTTGCATTGCTAATGGCCATAGATACGGTGGCGGTATCCCTATTTGCCCTGTTGCAGACCCAACCGATAATAAACTTGACTTTTTGGTTGTTGACCAAATTAACGGGCTTAAAATTATTAACGCGTTTATTAAACTTAAATCTGGCAAGATTTTAACATTAAAAGAAAGCCACCATCAAAATATGGAAGAAATTAAAATATTCCCAAAAGGAGATTATGTTGTTAATGTTGATGGCGAACTTTACGAAAATATTCCTTTTGAAGTTAAAATCGTTTCTAACACTTTAAGGGTTTATAGGTAAAATTATGTATAATATCAATCGCCCACTCTCATTTTTTATTGTGTTTATGGTTTACGCGCTTGCAAGCGCAGTTGGAATTGTGATTTATTTCTTTTTCCCTTTCCACTTTGCCATAAACCTTTTAATTGCCGATATAGTGGCAACCGTTTTTACCTTTATTTTTAGTTTAATATTTAAAAACGCATCTGTTTATGACCCATACTGGAGCGTTCAGCCCATAGTGATTTTAGTGGCTTTTGCCTTTTATCACACCCTTTCTACCCCTGCAATTTTGGCGCTTATTGCCGTTTGCATTTGGGGAGCAAGGCTCACGGCTAACTGGGCTTACACATTTAAAGGGCTTAACCATCAAGACTGGCGCTACACTATGCTCAAAGAAAAAACTGGCAAGTGGTATTTTATTATCAACTTAGTGGGCATACACCTTGTTCCCACCTTAATTGTTTACGCTTGCACTCTTCCTGCCGTTTACTTAATCATTTACCCGGCTCAAGCAAACGCAGGTAGTTATATCTTCTTTACTCTATCGTGCTTTGCATTTACCTTGCAAGGCATAAGCGATATTCAAATGCACGCTTATAGGCTAAACAGAACTACGCCTTTTATAAGAACTGGGCTTTGGAAATATTCGCGCCACCCAAACTACTTGGGCGAAATACTTATGTGGTGGGGCATTTCTCTTTCACTTTTAGTTGTTAACATTTCCCTTTGGTATGTTTGCTTTGGCGCATTACTTAACACATTATTATTCTTATTCGTAAGTATTCCTATGGCAGATAACCGTCAATCCTCAAAAGAAGGTTTTGCCGAATATAAATCCCAAACCCGTATGCTATTACCTATCAAAAAATAAACCTTAAAAACAAAAACCACCACTGTTGTTTCCGTGGTGGTTTTTTTATTATTTAACAATTTGTTCCATTGTGGTTTTTAAGGGGAGCATACCAAGTTTTTGGTAAAACTTTAACGCGCTTTCGTTTAAGTGCCAAACATTTAAGGTTAAATGGTAGCAATCAAGTTCTTTTGCTTTTTGCAAAACATAGTTATATAGTTTTTCCCCTTCGCCCCGTCTTCTTAGGCTTTTATCAATGCAAAGGTCGTCAATATAAAGGGTTTTTATGGGTTGCAAGTTGTTGCTATTTTGGGCGCTTTCTATTGAGCAAAAGGCATAGCCCATAACTTTATTATTGCAATCAATGGCAACAAACACGGGCGTGTTTTCGTTTTCAATAATATTTTCTATTTCTTTAATAGTATATTTACTTGCGCCTTTTATAAAGATATCAGGTCTACCTGTTGCATGCAAATCTTGAACTTCTTCAAGCAAATTAAATAATCTTTTTGCGTCTTCCTTTACCGCCAACCTATACTGCATAATTCACCTTTGTTTTAATTTATCAATAATGATTTTAGCACTACCTAAAAAATGTTGCAAGCACTTTTTTATGGTATTTTGTTGACATATTCGTCAACAATCGTTTATTATAAAGCCAAGGAAAAGTTTTTAAGAGGGATTATGGAAAAGAAAAAAGATTTAAAAGAGTTTTTTCGCGCGCTTAAGTTTTTAATTATTTCAATAAGCGCAGGAATTGTTCAAATAGGCAGTTTTACACTTTTTAACGAAGCATTTCGTTGGAACTACTGGGTAGCATACCTTACTTCGCTTTTGCTTTCGGTTATTTGGAACTTTACTATTAACCGTAAGTTTACATTTAAATCGGCAAACAATGTTAAAATAGCAATGCTTTTAGTGCTTGCTTTTTATGCCGTGTTTACCCCTGTTTCAACCATATTAGGAAACCTTGCCGAAACTAACGGCGCAAACGAATACTTGGTTTTAGCAGTTACTATGATTTCTAATTTTGTTTTAGAGTTTTTATACACAAGATATTTAGTTTACCGCAACTCTTGCGACACCGCCGTTAAAAAAGAAAAAATAGCACCGAACCAGCAAAAGAAAATATAGAAGAATAGTTAACTTAAAGCCACCAACTATCGTTGATGGCTTTTTATTGTTATTGACTTATAACGTAAAAAATGTTATGCTAATTGTCAGAGGGTTTTATGAAAAAATTACTAAAACTATTTACAATTTTTATTTGCATTTTATCACTGCTATTTTCAACCGCTTGTTTTGATATTCAAAGCTTAATACCAAGCGATTGCTCTTCGTTTTTTTCTTCATTCACTGATGGCGCAGATAACAACGAATCAAACGATAACGACAATGAAGATGACGAATCTATCAACGACGAAGAAGATTCCAACGATAACGATGATAACGAACCCGAAAGCGGTGGCAACAGTGGGTCTAGTGGTAACGAGCCCGAAAGCGGTGGCGACAGCGGGTCTAGTGGTAACGAGCCCGAAAGCGGTGGCGACAGCGGGTCTAGTGGTAACGAGCCTGAAAGCGGTGGCGACAGCGGGTCTAGTGGTAACGAGCCTGAAAGCGGTAGCGACAGCGGGTCTGGTGGTAACGAGCCTGAAAGCGGTGGCGACAGCGGGTCTAGTGGTAACGAGCCCGAAGATGGTAACGAACAAGAAACGCCTTTAACATTTGCGCAAAAGACTGATAGATATTTAAATGGTGCTATCATTAACGATGCAAACTTTATTAACTATTATAAAAATCTTGGCGAATATAATTTTAATGCACCTATAGTTTCAAACGCGATATACGCATCGCCAAACGGAAATGGAAACGGAACGAAAAACAACCCCTATTCCCTTCAAGATGCGCTTGATAGCGTTAACAAAGGGCAAACGCTATATCTACTTGGTGGAACTTACACCGAAAGCACTGGCGATGGATTTTACATAGAAACCAAAGGCGATGCCAATAACTATATAACTATTAGAAACTACCCCGGTGCAACGGTTATTATAACTAACAGCAACACTTCTAACGAATCATACGGATTGCAAATCGGCGCGTATTGTTGCTATACTGTTATAGAAGGCATAGAGATTGCAAACGTTGTTGCTTATAACGGATATGGGATTGCTATTTGGGGCGACGGACAAGACCATTTGATTTTTAGAAACTTAAATATTCACCACATTAAAACCAACGCAACTGACCCAGAAACCGAAGAAGATTCAAGCGGAAATGCAATTTTAATAAGTGGTGAAAGCGACGCACCCGTTTCTAACGTTATAGTAGCAAACTGCTCTATGCACGATAATATTACGGGCTGGGCAGAAACCCTATCTGTTACGGGCAACTGCGAATACGTTTACGTGCTAGAAAACAACGTTTACGATAACTCTAACATAGGCATTGATTTTTATGGGAACGCAGGCTATTGCGAAACGCCTTCGCTAGACCAACCAAGATATTGCGTGGCTAGTGGAAACACTATTTCTAATAGTAAGTGCGGTTATGCCGATTGTGCAGGATTATACGTAGACGGCGCACGAGATATTATATTACAATATAACACTATAACCGATAGCCAGTTTGGTATAGAGATAGGCTCTGAAGAATTACAAGAAAACTACCCCGTTAAAAACATACTAGTTCGCAACAATATAATTTATAACAACACCGTAGTTGGCATAAGGGTTGGTGGATACGATAAAACAACCACAGGCGTAGTTCAATCTACAACCTTTGCCAACAACACACTTGTAAACAACGGCACGGAAATTATAATTGCCAAAGTAAACGGAATTAACTTCGTTAACAATATTATTAAAGCCGGTCAAGGCAAAACGGTTATTAGAACAGATTTTTCTAGCACCTATTGCAAAAATATAACCTTTACCAAAAACTATATTTCAGTTGAAAACACCGCAACTAACAAATATAAGTTTAATATGTTTGAATCAACGCAAACAGGCGTTTCCGCCTTTACAACGACAACGGGCGCAACGGTTATTACGGGCAACTTAACGCTAGATGCAACATTCACCCCCTCTGCCGATTCGGTTGTTATTAATAGTGGCGCATCTACCAACTACGGCGACTACGACTTCAACCTAAAGCCAAGGCTTAACGGCACGGTAGATATAGGCGCAATTGAACGATAATTTAATTAAAAATCAAAAAAAATCACCAACAATCGTTGGTGATTTTTTTATAAAATTAAAACTTTTTATTTTTCAAACAGTGGGGTTGAAAAATATCTTTCAGCCGTGTCTGGAAGAACGGTCACAACCGTTTTGCCCTTGCCAAGTATTTTTGCAAGGCGTTTTGCCGCCGCCACATTTGTTCCAGATGAAATACCACACATAATACCTTCAAGCCTTGCTAAATCGCGAGAAGTTTGAAGTGCCTCTTCATCAGAAATAACGCAAACACTTTCGTAAATATTGCAGTTTAATACTGGTGGAATAAGCCCGTCGCCTATACCCATTTGAATATGTGTGCCTATTGTTCCACCTGCAAGAATTGCCGCGTTTTCAGGCTCTACTGCCCAAATCTTAATATCTGGGTTTTGCGCCTTTAACACTTCGCCTATGCCCGTTATAGTTCCACCAGTTCCTATCCCCGAACAAAATCCGTGAATAGGACCTGCCACTTGCTCTAATATTTCAAGGCCTGTGTGGTGGCGATGCACCATAGGGTTTGCAGGGTTTTCAAATTGTTGTGGAACAAACACATTAGGATTTTCTTCTTGCATTTTAAGGGCAAGTTTTAAGCACTCATCTATGCAATCGCCTATATTTCCATTATCGTGGACTAAAATTACTTCAGCACCGTAATGGCAAACAAGTTTGCGCCTTTCTTCGCTAACACTATCGGGCATAATAATAATGGTTTTATAACCCTTAACTGCGCCAACCAAACTTAAACCTATGCCTTGATTTCCACTTGTGGGCTCAACAATAATAGTGTTTTCGTTTATAATGCCTTGCTTTTCGGCTTCGGTAATCATATTGAAAGCCGTGCGCGTTTTAATAGACCCACCAACATTAAGGCCTTCAAACTTAACCAAAATGTCGGCACTATCTTTGTCAACCATTTTATTTAATTTAATAATAGGCGTATGACCTATTGCTTGTAAAATATTTTCGTAAACCATTGTAGTCCCTTTCTTAAGTATAATAACTTTCAACTGAGATTATACCACAACGCAACACAATTTGCAAGGTGATAAGAATATAAACTACAATTGATATTTTATTATTGCCTTACGGGAAACTGCTCCGTTTTACTACGCAGGACTATGCCCGTTATTATAGCCCATCAAAGGCGTCCGAACCGATGGGTTCGGCAATCCGTTAGGATTGCAAAAAGAAAAGCACCAACTTTTGTTGATGCTTTTCTTTTTTGGTGACCCCTACGGGAATCGAACCCATGTTACCACCGTGAAAGGGTGGTGTCTTAACCGCTTGACCAAGGGGCCTTAGTCTGGAAATGCCTTAAAGGCTTTCCGTTATATAAACCAGCGTGCTTTTTTGCAGGCGGTTGTTTTTTGTGGTAGCGGCGGTCAGATTCGAACCAACGACCTGCCGGGTATGAACCGGCCGCTCTAACCAGCTAAGCTACGCCGCCATGTGCACGATGTTTGCATCTCGCTCTCAAAATGCTTTTGTATTATAGCCGAATAATTAAAAGTTGTCAAACATATTTCGCTTTTTTTCAAAAAAATTTTTTAAACGCTAAAACTTTTTTAATATTCTGCCCTGCCAAGCAAATAATCGGTGCTAACACTAAATATTTCGGCTAACTCTAAAAGCGTGTCAAACGAACACTCGCGCTCGCCGTTTTCCCAGTATGATATTAATCTTACCGAAACATTTAACCGATTTGCAAGGTCTACCCTTTTCATTCCACATTCTTTGCGAACTTCTTTTAATCTTTTTGCAAACTTATTCATATTATTCAACACACAAAAGTTTTTTATATTATAACAAAAGAGGTTGCGTTTTGCAACCTCTTTGCTTTATTACATTAGTAGTGTGCCTTCGGTGGAACGGATTACTTTAAATAGTTCAACTTGAGCACCGTTAATTGCGTCAATATAAACATAATAGGTTTCGCCATCATAAGTGCCACTAAACTCATAGCAGAGTTTTTCGGTTTTAGTGCCGATAGGCACAACTGCAAGCCTTGAAGTTTCTACTTCTATATTGCTTGAAACTTTGCTTAAAGCAGTTGCTTTTGAAATAGCAGGGGTTTCAATTACCCTATCGGTATGGTTGGTGTAATATGATGATGCTTCAAGACCTATAACCATACCAGTTTCGGCGCACACCCTAACCTTAACCAAATCGCTATACACTATTACTCCGTTAGTTTCGTAGGCATAGTTGATGGTGTAAACATTGTTTTCTTTATCAATCCAAACAGGTTTCATATCATAAAGCATTGCCTTTTCAAGAAATGCGTTTGCCTTTTCCATAACTTGCGCTTCACTTAAAATGGTATCTTTACAACTTCCCGCATAGGAAAACATTATGAGTTTACCACCCTTTTTACTAAACTGCGCGTAAAGTAGTTCGCCATCAACTTGGGCCTCAATATTATAGCAAATAATTCCAACTGCCGTTTCGCCTACGCTTTCGGTATCTTCTATGCCATAATTAGCAAAGGTAGAATTAAACATTTCTATCGCCCTATCCTTGCTAATTTCTTCGCCCGAAAGCCCCTTTATTTCTCGCTCATTAATGCCATCGCTAAACGGTCCGTCATAGATAAGTTCGGGATATTCAACCGAAAGGTTTTGTAGTTCGTTAAACCCTTCAATAACGATATTTCCGTTGCCACTACCTGCCATTGATGAAAAAGAATAATCTTCGGTCATTCCGTCCATCATTTTTGAAAGCGACGCTTTGAAAGTTTTGTTGGCTTCGTAAAGCCTATATAGAATTGACATATCTTCATCAGTTAAACTTTCACCACGCGCAAGTTTTTTGTTAAGATATTTTGAGTAGTCGCCTATTTGGTTTACAAGTTTAGTTGTGTAAAACTTACTTTCATCTTGCAAAGGAAGTGATTGCAAATCGTTTTCGGCAAGTTCGCTATTTATTGCCGTGTCGGTAAGGTAGCCTTGCAAAGCCACCCTATCGTTTGTTGCAAAGGCTTTTGAAAGGTTTAAATCTATATTGTCAACATAATCCACGGTGTTGTAAAAAGCCCTTGAATAGCCTGCCTCTAACGACTTATCTGCCGAAGACGGCATAAGCAAAGTATATGAAAGCACACCTGCAAGCACAAGCGAAATTATTGACAGCGATATTATCGCTGCAACAAAACCACCCTTGCCGTTTTTGTTTTTTCTTCGTTCTTTTTTTAGTTCGTGGGCGCGCTTTTCCTTTTCTTCTTTTTGTTCAATTTTAAGTTTTTCGCGCTCATATTTAATGCGATTTTTTTCGCGTTGTTTGGCAAGTTTAATGCGCTCTCGTTCTTCCTTTTTATCGGCATTAATTTTTGCCATTTGCACGCTTTCACTCTCATAGCCGTTTGGCGAAGAATTGCCTGCAATATTTTCTACCTTTTCTAAGGCATTATTCTTTTTCTTTTCCATATCTTACCCCCCCTTATACTGCAAAAACATGCCTACCGATTGTTACGGTAGTTTTCCTTGAAAAAATCCACGCGCTTGTTGCCGTTGCAGGATTATAGTAATAGATTGCGCCATAGGTTGGGTCCCAACCGTTCATAGCATCACGCGCGGCTTTCTTTGCCGTTTCGTTGGGGGTTAAATTGATTTGCCCGTCATCTACGGCAGTAAATGCGTAGGGTTGATAAATAACTCCACTCATAGTGTTTGGGAAGGACGCAGATTTAATTCTGTTCATAACCACTGCGCCTACTGCAACTTGACCTACATAACTTTCACCACGCGCTTCGCCATAGATTAGCCTTGCTAATAGATATACATCTGCATCACTATACTTTGAATTAGTAGATGAACTACTATTAAGGCTCATTCCAAGCGCCTTTAAAGTTTTTGCGCCAACAATACCGTCTGGCGTAAGCCCGTTCTTTCTTTGAAAGTATATTACTGCCGATTTTGTTTTGCTACCAAAAATGCCGTCTACTGAGCCTTTATAATAGCCCCAGTTTTTAAGTTTTGTTTGCAAGGTTTTTACACTTTGACCTGTGCTACCTTGCTTTAATACCAAAGCATATGCGCTCTCTATGGTGGCGGTATGTGGAATTGTTCCACTTGCAAAGCCTGCACCAACGGCGCATATACATATCATAAATATTAACGATAGTTTTTTGATTAACTTTTTCATTGACCCTCCCTTTTAATAAAATCGTTTACTATTTCAAGTATTTTGCTTTTATACTCATATTTTGTTCCTACATTAACAAAGCATAATGGTGGATACACCACGCACCACCAGTTTTGACCTTGCGCATTGCCAAGTTCTATTATTACTGCGTCGTATACGCCAGCATCTAATGTTATGCCATCATAAACGCGCGTTGGAAAATATTCTTCACGGATTTGAACTTTTGACTGGTAGTTAAATCCACTTTCTAAAAGCACTTTATTCGCAACCTTTTCTACATTTAATTCTTGCTCTAAAAACACTTGCTTTGCCTTTTGCTTGGTGTTGCACTCGCTTATAAAAGGCGTTAGGTATTCAATGACTGCCGTTTTAATTTTATACTTTACTGCTTGGTCATCATCAGAGTTTGAGTTGGCGCGAATATGTATTCTTAAATATTCCGTTTTTACTTGGTTAGAGTTTATACTTACCCCTAAACCTGCTAAAAGTATTATGGCTAACGACACCAAAGTTATGCACAATTTTTTCATTTTTGCTTTCCCCTTATAAAACAATTAAACTATGCATACTTTATTGACTTAATTAACAATTTTTATACCGAAAGTTTAAAACAAAAAAGCACCGAATAGTTCGGTGCTTTTAGTTTTATGTTGTTTTATTTTTTTGCTTGAAGTTCTGCTAAAATTTGTTTTAGTAAACCTTCGGTGCTATTTTTTGCGGCATTTTCGGCATCAATTTTTGCTTGCTCTTCGGCTTTCTTTAATTCTTCTTCTGCCTTTGCCTTTTTATCTGCCATAAACTTTGCAATAGCCTCTTCGTCTCTTAAAGAAATGCCTTGTTTTTTCATTTCTTTCCTATCTTCTTTAGATGGAACATTTTCTGCCCACTCTTTTTTTGCTTGTTCGTTTCTTTCTTTAATTCTGTTGAACGCGCGAACAATTGTGAACAATACTATAGCGATAAGGAAGAAGTTTATAATTGCGTTTATAAACGAACCCCAGTCAATATAGATAGAGTTTGCAAGGTCAATAGTTCCGTCTTCAAGGTAGGTAGGTGCGCCTAAGAAAGTGTATACTTCGCTTAAACTATCTTTGCCTAAAACAAGGGCTAAAAGCCAGTTGATAATAGGCTTTAAGATAAAGTTAGAAAGTCCGTTTACGATTGCAGTAAACGCGCCACCAACGATAACACCGACAGCCATATCAAGCACATTGCCACGGGTGATAAACTTTTTAAATTCACCAAAAAACTTTTTCATTTTCTTTCTCCTTTTGTTAAAAATGTATTACACGCCAAAAGCAACGCTACTTACTATTGACGCTATTGCTATAATAACTAAATATAAACTAAACCATTTATAGTTTGCTTTCTTTATAACCCTAAGCATAAACTTAATTGCTATATAACCTGTAAGCGCAGCCGTAAACACGCCAAACACTAATGGCAAGGCTTCAATTATAACACCACTTTCAAACACATCAAGTGCCGAAACAAGCGCCGCGCCAAGTATGATAGGAATACTCATTAAAAAGGCAAAACTTGCGTTATCTTCACGGTTAAGCCCATACACGCAACCTGCTGATATTACCGTTCCACTACGCGACAAGCCTGGAACTATTGCAACACCTTGCGCTAAGCCCATAACTATAGAACTTTTATAACTAAGTGGCAAATCTTTTTGCCTTTTTTTGCTTATTATTTCCGATAAAAATAGTTCGCCTGCAGTTAATAAAAATGTTCCTGCAAGTAGGCAAGCAGAAAGCAAATTGCCTTGATAAAAAGCGCCCTCAACTATATCGCCAAGCAACACGCCTGTTAGTGCGGCAGGGATTGACGCAACTACTAAAAACCACATTTTTTCGTTGAATAAAAAGGATTTTTTTATAGTGCCGTCTTCTAAAGTTTTTTCGCTACGCTTAAACAGCCCCAAAATGTCTTTATAAAAAACTATAAACACAGGAATTAGCGTGCCGATATGTAACATTATATCAAAGAATAATCCACCAACTTCTTCGTTAACACCTAAAAAGCGTTGCATTAAGATTAAATGGCCACTACTTGATATAGGCAAAAACTCTGCAAAGCCTTGCACGGCGCCAAGTATTATGGCTTGCCATATTTCCATACTATTCCCCCTTTCGCTCGTTCATTAATTTTATAAACTCTTTAACAGCAAAAGTCATACTCTCATTTTTTGGTAATGCCATACCTATTGCCCTTGTTGGCAAAATAGGTGTGGTTTTAATTTCAAACAAACTCTTTTCTTCTTCAAGTTCGTGTTTTGCAAACTCTTTTGGAATACACGCAATACCAAGCCCACATTTAGCAAGTTCTTTCATAAGTTCTAAACTTGCCACTTCTATTTCTGGGTGCAAGTGTATGCCTTGACCGTGAGCAAATGAAACTATTGCTTGGCGTGTTGCCGTTGATAATTCAAGCATTAAAAGTGGATAGTCTTGCAAACTTTTAAGTGGCACTTCCCTATTAAATAGTTCGCTATACTTTTCGCTTGCTATAAATGTATCGTGTATGTTCATTACCGTGTGGGTTAAATCTATATCGCTATCATCAATAGGCAAGTTCAAAAAACCGATATCGCCTTTTTTGTTTTTTAATAGTTCAATAGTTTCACTTGAAGTGCAGTTTTGCAAAACTATATTCACTTCTGGATACTTTTCGTGATACTCTTTAATGATAGGCAATAAAATGTGCGTGCTAACGGTATCGCTTGCGCAAATCCTAATAACACCCATAGCCGTATCTTTAAGTTCGGTATACTCGTTTTCAGCCTCATCAAAAAGTTTAAGCGCCTCTTCAACAGTTTTGAAAATTTGCTTTCCGCCGCGTTCGCTTAATTCCATACCCTTGTGCGTGCGATTAAAGAGTTGACCACCAAGTTGTGTTTCAAGTTGCTTTATCGCTTGCGAAACTGCAGGTTGAGATATGTATAATTCTTCGGCGGCCTTTGTTAAACTGCCACATTTTGCAACGGTATAGAAAACCCTATACAGTTCAAGGTTAACCATATTTCCCCCTTATTTACCTACGCAAAACTTTGCGAAAATATTATCAATAATTTCTTCGGTTGCCGTTTTACCTGAAACTTCGCCCAACGCGTCCCACCCTTCTTTAATGTCAATTGACACTAAATCAAGCGAATATTCTTCTAACGCATTTAATGCTAAACATAACTTTTCTTTTGCGCGAAGTAATGCTTCGTAGTGGCGTTCTTCACACAAAAAGTCGCCATCAAGGTTCACACCTGCGCCCACAGTTTTTTCAAACATAAGTTCGCGAAGTTCATTTAGGTTCAACTTCTCTTTTGCCGAAACCATAATTCCGTTTTCTTTTGTTTGGTTTTTAAGTTTGTCAATTTTATTTAAAACGACAATATGGTTTTTATCTTTTATTTGGTTATATATTTCGGTATCTTCACTTGTAGAACAAGTTATATCTTTAACAAAAAGCACCAAGTCGCACTCATTAAGCACGCGCTTTGATAGTGAAACGCCAAGCGTTTCAATTTCATCTTGGCTCTCTCTTATGCCTGCCGTATCGTAAAGGTTAAACTTAACACCGCCAATGTCAATACTGCCTTCAACGATATCCCTTGTTGTTCCTGCAACACCTGACACTATTGCCTTGTCGTAGTTAAGCAAGCCGTTAAGCAACGAACTTTTACCCGTGTTTGGCTTGCCACAAATGGCAACTTTAACACCGTTTAATATCTTTCTGCCAACCTTAAAAGAGTTTAGTAAACTTTCCGTTTTATCAATAACCTTTTTAAGAGTTTTAGATGCGCTTTCTTTTGCTTCAATCTCTAAATCTTCTTCGGGGAAGTCCATATCGGCATCAATTTCTGCCAAGATATCGGTTAAATCGTTTTGCAAAGCGATTATTTCGTTAGTTAGTTTTTCACGGTATAGGTAATACCCTGCCTTTACACCACTTTCGCTTTCGCTATTAATCATATCTATAAGTCCTTCGGCACTTGCAAGCGAAAGTTTGCCGTTGATAAAGGCGCGCTTTGTGAACTCACCGTTTTTAGCAAGCCTTGCGCCAAGCCTTAATGCCTTTTGCAAAATGCCTTTGGTGATTGCTACGCCACCGTGAGTGTGATACTCTACCACATCTTCGCCAGTAAAACTTTTTGGCGCTTTAAAATATACGCACATACCGAAATCCTTAAAAGTGTCGGCATCAAATTCGCCAACATAAAGTTTATACGGCTCAAAATCGCGCACATTAATTTTTGAAAGTGGCGTAAACATTTTTTCGGCTATCGCTAATGGGTCGTTTCCACTAATTCGTATTACTGCAACCCCACTTGCCGATAAGCCACTTGATATTGCCACTATGTTATCGTTTATCATTTTTAGTTCTTAAAATTATCGTTATCTTCAAACTCTTCAAAAGGACTTTTTTCCTTTTCCTTAAACTCACTAAAAGGCTCATCACTTCTTTGAGTGTTTGTGTTTTGTTGGTTTGGGTTTCCGTATGGATTGCCATATTGATTGCCGTATGTTGCTTGATAGCGCTTTTTCATATACTCTGCATAGTCAACAGGTTCGTTGTTTCTTATTGCAAAAACAAATGGTGCAAACAAGCCCAAGAATAAACTTAAAATGGTTGCAAGCATATGCCTTTGTGGGAAGTATTTTGTAAATAGCGCGCCATAGAAAGCGATAGTTAAAACTATTTCGGCAAGGTTAACAACATTAAATATTATAATGAATACATTAAATACCTTTATAAATGTTTGGTTATATAGGTATGCTACATTTATTTCGCTTGCCGTGTAAACGCCCGACAAAAATCCGTATTGAACAAGCCCACCAACTGCATTAGTTCCTTCGGCAATATATATTTCGCCACCTTGCAAGTAGTAGCCAACAAGTGGGAATAAACTTAAAAAGTTGTCAACAAGCATAAATAGTTGGCAAGCAGAACAAACCGCAAAAAACCAGATATGGAACTTCTTTATAAGCATACCGAAAAACCTTGCGTTTTTGGTTAGTTTACCACCAACCCACATCCACGCAAAAGGTATAAACGATAGCCACGCGTTTTTAATGCCTGCGCGTTTGGTTAGCGCATACACGCCAAATGAACGCAACAAATAAAACACCACATACACGGCTAAAATTACCATAACGGCTATCCAAACTATCGTGTTTGAAATCTTATAAGTATCGCCTAAATAATCAACAAAATATAACATTAAAAGTTAAAACTCCTTAAATCTTTTTCACCCTTATTAAACTTTTAATATGCCCTTGCAAAAATAACCTTATGTTTAGCAGGTTTTCCACAGATAGCGCACTTTTCAGGAACGCCTTCTTCGTCACACATAACCCTTGAAGTAGCCGCCGCCATTTCTTTAACCTTTTCTTCACATTCACGGCAACCACACCAGCCTGCTTTAACAAAGTTTTTCCCTTCAACGCCCTTTAATATACCATCTAAAGAGTCTGCTTCAACAACCCTTGCATCACGGTTTTTCTTTGACTTATTAAACAAGCCTACTTGAACTTCATCTAAAAGGTCTATTATAGCCGTGTCAATGTTGTCAAGCGACAACGAACTCTTTTCCAAAGTGTCGCGACGCATAATCATTGCCACATTATTTTCAATATCTCTTGGACCTATTTCAATACGAACAGGCACGCCTTTCATTTCCCATTCGTTGAACTTCCAACCAGGGCTCATATCACGGGTGTCAACTTCTGCGCGCACGCCTTTTGCTAAAAGTTTGCTTTCAATCTCTTTCGCCTTTTCTATTACCCCACCCTTATGCGCTGCAACAGGCACGATAATAACTTGGATAGGAGCAACCCTTGGTGGCAACACTAATCCCCTTTGGTCGCCGTGAGCCATAATGATTGCACCGATAAGCCTTGTAGAAACACCCCAACTTGTAGAATAGCCGTATTTGAGAACGCTATCTTTATCAAGGAACTTCATATCAAATGCTTTTGCGAAGTTTTGACCAAGGTAGTGCGAAGTGCCTGCTTGCAAACTCTTTCCGTCAAGCATCATTGCTTCCATACCGAAAGTTGCTTTTGCGCCTGCAAACTTTTCCTTTTCGGTTTTTCTGCCCGTGAACACAGGTATAGCAAGCGTTTCTTCGGCAAACGATTTATACACATTAAGCATTTTCATAGTTTCTTCCATTGCTTCTTCTTCGGTTGCGTGAACGGTGTGGCCTTCTTGCCATAAAAATTCGCTTGTTCTTAAAAATGGACGGGTGGTTTTTTCCCAACGCATTACATTTGCCCATTGATTGATTAAAATAGGCAAATCTCTATAACTTTTAAGCCACTTTGCATACATTTGGCAAATGATAGTTTCACTTGTTGGGCGAATAACTAATGGTTCAGCAAGTTCTTCTCCACCTGCCTTAGTTACCATTGCAACTTCTGGGGCAAAGCCCTCTACATGCTCTGCTTCCTTTTTGAGATAACTTTCAGGAATAAGCATAGGAAAATATGCGTTCTTAACGCCAGTTTCCTTAAACCTACGGTCTAAATCTTTTTGTATGTTTTCCCAAATTGCATAGCCGTATGGCCTTATAACCATAGTTCCTTTAACAGGGCCGTAGTCAACAAGTTCGGTTTTTAAAACCACATCAGTATACCATTGAGCAAAATTGTCGTTAATGTCGGCTATTTGTGTTACGAATTGCTTTGCGTCCATAAGTGTCTCCTTCGCATAATAATCCATTTTTTAATTTACTCGTATTATATCACGAGTATTATAATTATACAAGTTTTTTCTTTATTATTTATTGAAAAGACTTGAAAATTAGGCTCTATTAGTCTATAATTATATACGCATATTTTATTTGGCGAAGGGTTCTAATATACCCCGCAATAGGAGTTTATAATGCAAGATATTAAACAGTTAACGGTAAACGCAATAAGGGTTTTAAGCGCAACTGCTATTGAAAAGGCAAAGTCTGGTCACCCAGGTCTTCCACTTGGCGCTGCACCTATCGGCTATTCTATCTTTACGAATATGACCTTTAACCCCAAAAACCCTGCTTTTGATAATCGCGATAGGTTCGTTTTGTCGGCAGGTCACGGCTCTATGCTACTCTACTCACTACTTCATCTTTTTGGCTACAAGGTTAGCACAGACGACCTTAAAGATTTCCGTCAACTTGGCGCAAAAACGGCAGGCCACCCAGAATACGGTGTATGCCCCGGCGTTGAAACAAGCACAGGCCCACTTGGTCAAGGCTTTGCTAACGCTGTTGGTATGGCTATTGCCGAAACTCATCTTGCTGAAAAGTTCAATAAAGAAAACTTTAATATCGTTGACCATCACACTTTTGTTTTCTGTGGTGATGGTTGTATGCAAGAAGGCATAGAGTATGAAGCCGCATCTCTTGCAGGGCATCTTAAACTTGGCAAACTTATCGCTATTTATGATGACAACAATATTACTATTGAAGGCAACACAAACATCACCTTTACCGAAGATGTTGCTAAGCGCCACGAAGCACTTGGTTGGCAAGTATTAAAGGTTAGCGACGCAACCGATATCAATGCTCTTAACCGTGCTATTAAAAAGGCAAAAGCGCAAACCGAAAAGCCCACTCTTATTATCGTTAAGTCGGTTATCGGCTACGGCTCACCCTTAGCAGGCTCTGCTAACTGCCACGGCGCGCCACTTGGCGAACAAAATGTTGAAGAATTAAGAAAAACACTTGGTTGGGAATATGCTCCCTTTACCGTTCCCGAAGAAGTTTATGCGCATTGCAAAAAAACTGCAAGAAAGGGCGCAAAAATTGAAAGGGCTTGGAAAGCACTATTTAGCGAATATGAAAAGGCATATCCTGAACTTGCAAGTGAATATAAAGCATATAAAAATCCCGACCTATCTTCGCTTTTAGAAAATGAAGATTTATGGAAATTTGAAAAGGAAGATGCAACGCGTGGCCACGGTAGCACCGTTCTAAACAAAATTGCAAACCTATTCCCAAATATCGTTGGTGGTAGTGCAGACCTTGCGCCCACTAACAAATCGTATATGAAAGGGCTTGGCGATTATTCGGCAGAAAACAGGCTTGGCAGAAACTTCCACTTCGGTATTAGAGAACACGCAATGTGTGCTATTACCAACGGTATGTATCTATACGGAATGTTGCTCCCCTACTGCGCAACCTTTGCTATTTTTAGCGACTATATGAAAAACGCAATGCGTATGACTGCGCTTATGGAATTGCCTATCCCATTTATTTTAACCCACGATTCTATAGGTGTTGGCGAAGATGGACCAACCCACCAACCTATTGAACAATTAGCAGGACTTCGTTCTATGCCTAATATGAAAGTGTTTAGGCCTGCCGACGGGGTTGAAACTGCCGCCGCTTGGATTAGCGCACTTACTGGCAAGCAACCAACCTGTTTATTCTTATCACGCCAAACCTTACCAAACATTGATGGCACTTCTAAAAATGCGCTTAAAGGTGGCTACACAGTAGTTGATACTGCTAACCCACAAGTTATTTTAATGGCTACGGGTAGCGAATTAAGCCTTGCCGTTAAAGCACAAAAAGTGCTTGAGCAGGAAGGTATTAGGGCAAGAGTTGTTTCTATGCCTTGTATGGAAGAGTTTGATAAGCAAAGCGCAAAATATATTGAAAGCGTGTTGCCAAAATCGGTAAAAGCAAGAATTGCTATTGAGGCCGCTGCAACTATGCCTTGGTATAAATATGTAGGTCTTGACGGAAAGGTTATCGGTATGGAAAGTTTCGGCGCATCTGCACCTGCAAAAGAACTCTTTAACAAGTTTGGATTTACCGTAGAAAATATTGTAAATAGCGCAAAAGAACTTTTAAATAAATAAAAATTTAAAAATTAAAAGCCCCTACTAAAAAGTAGGGGCTTTTTTTACTCTTAAGTATTTCTTGCAAGTTTTTTTAGCAGGTGCTTTTTTAGCAGTAGCGGGCTTTTTGTTGAAAGCCTTGTATGCCTTGTCGCAAGGGTTTGCTAATTCTTTGTTGCATTTAGCGCAGTAATCAAAAGTTCCACATGCATCAGCGCCCATTTCTTGACTTTTGTTCCACTTAATAATGTCGAGTTCCATTTGTTTTTTAGTTAAAGCCATTTCTCTTTTCTCCTTCTTTGTTATTTTTCGTAAGCAATATAGCACTTTTGTTTTCACATTGTCAAATAAAAAACAGTCAATTTTGCATAAAATCAACTGTTTTTTTGTTATTTTATTAATTTTTTAATAAATACTCTAATAATCCGTTAACCCCTTCTAAAATATCTTGATATGCCTTTTCAAAATCTCTTGTCCACCAAGGGTCGCTAACTTCCCCACCACGAGAAGTGTAATCCATAATAAGGCATATTTTGTTATCTGGGTCGCCACCAAAAATGCGTTCCATTTGCGCTATGTTTTGAAAATCCATTCCAACAAATAGGTCGCTTTCAAAGTAATCGCTTTTTCTTAACTTTTCGGCGCGCTTTTTAGAGTAGTCTATGTTTAGCCTTTTATATATAGGCTCAGTTGCATAGTAAACTGGGTTGCCAAGTTCTTCACTACTTGTGCCTTTAGAGTTTATTATAAACTCATTTTCAAGCCCACGCTTTTTTACTATGTCTTTCATTATAAGTTCTGCCATAGGCGAACGGCAAATGTTGCCCAAACACACAAAAGTTATTCTTTTCATTAGTTTTTACCTTTTAGTTGCTTTCTTGCCTTTCTATTTTCAGGGTGCAATGCCCAAAGCGACGCGCCAAATATTAACACTATCATAAGCATTATAACAAGCCAGTATGCCGTTCCAAGAATAGGCCTTTCCGCCTCGGCCAACCCAAAAAATCCAGCAGGCGAATTGAAATCTAAAAAGAAGTATGGATAGTTAAATCCCCTACCAAAATCAAAGCCTAATAAATATACCACTATGGTAAACACTAAATAATATACTGGTGGAATTAACGAATAGGCAATCTCTTTTCTTTTGAAAGTTACACCGCTTTCTTCCACAAAAAAATCGGCAATAGACAAAGCAGGCACAAACACATGCACCATTAAACTATAAATAGTCCAAGGGTGGTAGCCATCTTCGGCAAAGGGCGCAAGCCCAAAACAGAATATAAAACCAGTTAGCGCAATAGATACCGTAAATGAATATTTCATTAGGTAATACCACCTACCTATTAGCGCCTTGCCCTTTTTCTTTTCAATAAGCCTTAAAATAAAGTAAAGCAAAAAGGTAATGCCTATCCAAAGGTTTGATTGCGTGGTAAAGTAAAGCAACCTTTTATACCAAAAGGAATACCCATCATTAGCATAAAATATTAAGTTTAAAACAATTCCAAGCATAGATATAACAACCACTAATGCTTTTAGAATTACCGAACACTTTTTTCTCATACCTAAATTATACACACTTTTTAATCGTTTAACAAGCGGTATATATAAAAAGTATATATTTCCTTTTTTAATTTCTTTTCTACCTGTATTACCTACTCTCAAATTGTTTAGGGCCGCCCCACCCACCAGCCCCTAAAACACAGGCGGCTTTTTTCAAAAGCCTATGTCTTTTGCGCTAAGCGCAAAAGGGGGTGTTTCTCTACCACGCTTGATTGGTGGAAAAATTAGACAAGTCGCAAAAAATCGTAAAGACAACAAGGCAAACGCCGATAAACTCGGTTTGTCTATTAAGGATTACAAAAAATACCGTAAGCAACGAACAAGAGAATTGAATAAAGTTTTCAACGGAACTGCAGGCTCAAAAGTTTCGCAAGGTATTAAAAAAGCCGGCAATTATATCACCGGCAAGGATAGAGTAAAATAATAAGAGCGTAGCATTTACGCTACGCTCTACAAAAACTATTATTAAAGAACTTTGAACTCGATTACAAGATTGTGCATTTCGCTTGTTCTGTAATTTTCAAGGTTAATAAACTCGCCGACTTTATATTCTTTCAAAATAGAATTATCAGTAATAACTATTTTTTCATAAACATAGCCGGTAAAGGCATCATAACTAATTGTAGTTATTTTTAGTGCCTTTTTGGTCTTTAGTGAATAATTACCATTTTCAAAAGCCGTAGGCTCATCGCCGAGAACATCATCGATGGTGCAAGTTGTTGTTAAAAGGCTATGTTCTTGCACAACTTCAAAGCAGTCTTTAGTTGTATAATTTGGCTCGTTGCAAGCCGTGAAACTAAAAAAACACAAAAGCGAAATCAACATAAGTGAAACAGTTGTTATAATTTTTTTCATAAAAAAACTCCTTAATTCTTTATGATTAAATTATACCATAAAACAGGAATAAACACAATAAAAAAGAGTGGTATAAAACCACTCTTTTTTATTTATAATTGTGTTCACAAAATCCAAATCGTCCTAACAAACCATATAAACATATAAAAAGGTGCACCTGCACCCCAAAACCAAAACTATCACTTGCTTTCTTTTTATTTAAATACTTTAAAAAAATCGTGTTTACCTTGTGTTATTAAACATTTTTTAAAGTGCGAGTATTTTTCACGGCATAAGCGAGTATTTTTTGCACCTTTAACGAGTACTTTTAATTTTTTTCCGTTTTTACTTGACTAAACAATGCTTTATCAAAAAAGTGCTGTTTTGTTCAAATATAAACAAAGATTTGTTCAAATATATACATTTTTTGAACGAAATCTCTCTAATCCAAACCACTTGCAGCAAACGACCATTCATTTGGCGATAGCCAAATATGTCGCAACAAGTTAGAAACTGCCAACACCCAAGTTCAAAAAGGGTTGTTAGTAATAAATAATTGTTAGTAACTGCGACCCTTTCCCGTGCCCTAACCTAGCAAAATAATATAAATCTATTCCAAATCGCAGCAACGGCCATTCATTGCGCAAGCAATATGTCGCAAGTAGTTTAAAACTACCAACACCAAAGCACAAAAAGGGTTGTTAGTAATAAATAATTGTTAGTAACTGCGACTTCTTCCCGTAGGGAAGTGTGGTTCGTTGCTGTAAAAGAAAGCATTTATCAAACCTTGTTAAAACACAAGCATTTGTAAACATATAGGTCGTTGCTATTGCACCACAAAAAGAAAAGCACCCATCGTTTGATGGATGCTTACTTTTTGGATGCAGCAACGACCTATCTTCCCGTGCCGTCTCCAGCAAAGTATTTTCGGCGCTAGTGAGCTTAACTTCTGTGTTCGGTATGAGAACAGGTGGGACCTCACCGCTATAGTCACCGCAATGGTATATATACAAGACT